>CATLBW010000069.1 GCA_949879775.1 uncultured Lachnospiraceae bacterium | reverse complement strand
GGGGACGCCGGGGTGGCGAATTTCTTTATCAGTGAGGAAGATTTGGCAAAAGAGGATTTTCGGGACGTGCTGTATTCTTGGGACTGCTGCTAAAGAGAAGCATATATGAGCATAAAATGAGGCCTTAAGGACGGCTGAAACTTTTTAACAATAGGAAGCAGGAGGGAATTAAGATGGATGGATCGACAAAGAAAATAGCGGATAGGTTTCATTGCAAATACACGGTATTTGAGAAAGGGACAGACCCCGACTTGGCAGAGCAGGCATATAAGGCGGCTTTGGATAAAGGGAAGGAAGAGGGCTTTTGGCCTGCGCTTATCTGCCTGGATGAGTATGCGGTAGAATGGCTTTTGGAAGTTGCCCAAAAGGAATACGACAGGGATGAGCTTATTGCCGGCTGCGGGGACAATGGCAAAGAGATTTTAGAGGAACGTTATGCAGAATATACGGGAGAGTATGAGGAAGGGGAATTGGAAGATATGCTTGGCGAGGAGACGGACGGCGAAGAACTTCACCAGTTCATCAGTTACATGTCTTTTGGCGACGGGATGCTGGAGGCGGATACGTTGTTGTTAGAGGTTCCTGTGAAAAATCCCTGGGAAATTATTGGCTACCTGCCTATGGGCGGGTGGAATGAGTGTCCATCCCCCAAGGAGATGATGGCTGTTTGTAAATACTGGTATGAGAAATATCAGGCGGTCCCAGCAGCATTTACCCACGATGTAATGGAATTTTATGCGCCCAATAAGCTGAATGGCGTCGACAGTATGGAAGCGGCGAAGGAGCATTATGCGTTTTGTGTAGACCGGGTAGAACAGGGAACAAGCACTTATAAGATTTCGGAACTGGCGGCGGGGCTGTCAGGGTCAGACGTCTGGTATTTCTGGTGGGACTGAGGGAAATATAAAAAACGCCGGAAAGAATTTGAAAAAATATGCAGTTTGTGATAGCATAATTCAGAAACATAGTACCTATTGCAAAGGAGAGCACAGATGAATGAGATGAAAAAGGCTTACAACAGAGAGAAATCTGTAAACCAGTTTTTACTTATTATCATTACCATCATGGACCTGTTCCTGTTTTTTGGGTATTTCAGCGATTACAGCAAGGGCAATATCAGCCTGGGGTTTTTGCTGGCAGTGGAATTGACGGTTTTAGTTTCCATGGTCGCTGATTATGCGGTGTTCCTGCACCAGAAAGACAGCCGGGCTTTCAAGCATGTTTCTGTGGCAGGGTATATGGTTGTCTATGCGCTTGCGCTTTTGGGGGCGCAGAATGATTTGGTGTTTGCCATCGTGTTCCCGCTGACAGTCATTTATATCCTTTATTTTGATTATAACCTGATACTGCGCATTGCGGTTGTATACAGCCTGATTACGGTTGTCGATTTAGCTTACCTGGTGGCAGTGAAAAAATCGCTTCCTTCCGGCGCCCAGATAAACAGCACTTCGCTGCTTATCCAGGGGGCGACCGTAATTGTCTACCTGATTGTGCTGTGCGGGACGACCAGGATTTCCAACCGTAATAACAATGATAAAATTGCCAATATAAATGAGGAGAAAGAAAAGAGCAGCCAGATGCTTGGGGATATACTCAAAGTGGCGCAGGCGGTGCGGGATAATACTACAAAGGCAGGGGACTACATCGATATTCTCAGCCAGAATGTGGAGACTACGGCGCAGGCGCTCACCGGCATTTCAGAGGCGAATGCCCATAATGCGGAGAGTATAGAGGAGCAGACCGTTATGACGGAGAATATTCAGGGCATGATTGAGCGCACAAAAGAGATGTCCGACCAGATGTTAGAGGCAGCAAACCAGTCTAAGTCGGCCGTGGATGAGGGGCAGAGGACAATGGATGCTTTGCAGGAACAGTCTGGGAGGATGCAGACATATAATGGGCAGGTTGTCTCCTCTGTGGAGCAGTTGATTGAAAACGCGCAGAAAGTGGATGAGATGACGGAACAGATTTTTGCCATTTCCAGCCAGACGAACCTTTTGGCCCTCAATGCGTCGATTGAGAGTGCGCGTGCCGGGGAAGCCGGGCGCGGGTTTGCCGTGGTAGCGGAGGAGATTCGCGTGCTGGCTGACGAGACTAGGAAGCTGACAGAGAATATCCAGGAAATCGTGCAGCAGCTTCGGCAAAACGCAGATATGGCAAAATCTACCGTGGATAATGTTATGGCAAATTCCAGCGAAGAGCATTCCCTGATACAGAGCGCAGAGGAACAGTTCTTGGATATTGGCGGAAGGATGGGTGAATTAAACGAGAATGTCGGGAAAATTTACGGGAAGATAGAGGAAATCCTTCAATCCAACAATGCCATTGTGGACAGCATCAACCAGATTTCAGCCGTGAGTGAGGAGGTGTCCGCGAACACGCAGCAGGCGGTGGAGCTGGGCGAGGATACGAGCCGCCAGGCGAAGCAGGCACAGGAGCGGATGGAGGAATTGATGCAGACTGTGGAGATGATTGAAAAGTATATGTAGCATTGGGCGGTTGGGCTGAATTATGTAAACCTTACATTAATTTTACATTTTCCTGCATACATTTTGACACAAATGCGTTAAAATATAAAAGAGCCTTGTTATTTTATGGTGGGATAAGGGATAGCATGGGCATCAAGGGAACATAGCATACATAGTACAGCACAAATAAGGAAAATGTATCAATGATAAGAATTTTGATTGTGGAAGACGACCCCAACATTGCGAAACTGATGGAAGCCACGGTTGCCATTGGCGGGTATGAGAGCGAATTATGCGACAATGGCGCCGAGGCTTTTGAGAAGATAGAAGGCGGCAATTATGATTTAGTTTTGCTGGATGTGATGCTGCCGGACATGAGCGGCTTTGAGATTATGCGTAAGCGCACGAATACAGACGCGCCGGTAATTTTTATTACAGCCAAGCAGGAGCTGACGGACAAGGTGCGCGGGCTGCGCCTGGGAGCGGAGGATTATATTGTCAAGCCTTTTGAGGCGATGGAGCTTTTAGCGAGGATAGAGGTAATCCTGCGCCGGGTGAAGCGTATTGAGCGCGTGTACCATTATGGGGATATCACGGTCAATGTGGAGGAGCACACTTGTAAGGCAGGCGGCGAGGACGTCTACCTTACGCCGAAGGAGTTTGACGTCTTAATCTTTTTCATGCAGCACAAGGATGTGGCGATTTCCAGGGAACGGCTGCTGTCGGCCGTCTGGGGGTTTGAGTATGAGGGGGAGAGCCGCACGATTGACATCCACATACAGCAGCTCCGCAAGAAACTGGATTTAAAGGACAAGCTGGTGACAATCCCTAAGCTGGGGTACCGTTTAGAGAGCGCAAAGGAGTAGCCCATGAAGCTTTGGCAGAAAATATTCCTATATACCTTGATACTGGTAATGCTTGCAGTGAGCATGACCAGTATTTTGTTGTTAAAAAATAGTTTCTCCCTGGCAATGGACCAAAAGAAGCAGGGCGTGTACAGTGAGCATGAATTCCTGGTCACCAGCTTTAAAAGCATGATGCTGACGGAACGTTTGCGGGAGAATGCCGTCGTGTTGGACGAGCAGACGCTGCGCAAATTTATGTCGGAAACTTTTGGGGAGAGCAGTAATGGCGTGGCGTTTTTGGACAGTGAGAAAAAAGCGGTATATGCCAACAGGCAGATGGAGATTCCCAAGGCGCTGGTTGAGGTGGTGGCAAAAGAGGATACCACATATATGCAGGTGCAGCAGTATCAGCTTTTTACCGCGTCTTCGGAGACCTTGGAGGGCAAGAATTACTATGTGGTTACAGAGAACGATATCCGGGATGTAGTGGAAATCCATGAAAATATGCTCTATGAAATCCAGATTATCAGTATGTCCTGCGCAATTGTGATTGCGTTTATCCTGCTTTTTGTGGTGAAGATGCTTTTGCACCCTTTAAAAAGGGTGAATGAGGGGACAGGGGAAATTGCCTTGGGGAATTACCGCAAGCGTATCAAGGTGCGGGGGCACGATGAGCTTTCAGAGCTTGCGCGCAATATGAATATTATGGCAGAGTCGGTGGAGAGCAATGTCCGCGCATTGGAGGACGTGGCGGAGGACCGCAAGCACTTTATTGATAACCTGTCCCATGAGATGAAGACGCCCCTCACATCCATCCTGGGTTTCTCAGACCTTTTGCAGATTAAGAAGGACATCACGGATGAAAGCCGCATTGAGTATGCCGGGATTATCAAGGAGGAGGCCAGCCGCATGCGCACCCTTTCCGGGAAGCTGATGGAGCTGATTACTGTGGGCGAGGCGAAGCTTGAGTTCCACCAGGAGGACATGGGGAGCCTGTTCCGTGAAATCGGCATTTCCCTGAAGGTCGTCGCGGACAGCCACAAGATGCGCCTGTCCTGTGAGTCGGAAGACGGAAAACTATGCGTGGACAGGGAGCTTTTTAAATCCCTGCTTTATAACCTGGTGGACAATGCGATCAAGGCTTCGGCGGAGGGAGGGGAAATCCGCGTATTTGGCAGGTTTGAAAAAGGGGAGTTCTGCGTAGAAGTGGAAGACGAAGGCGTTGGGATTCCACAGGAGGAGATTGAGAAAATAACCCAGGCGTTCTATATGGTGGATAAGGCGCGCAGCCGCGCCAGCGGCGGGGCGGGGCTTGGCCTTGCGCTCTGTGCGGAGATTGTCTCGGCGCACCAGGGGAAGATGCGTTTTGAAAGCCGCCTGGGAGAGGGGACTCGTGTGATTATCCGTATGAAAGGAGGGGAAGGGCATGCGTAGCCTGAAATCCATGCTGCTTACGCTCGTGTGCACGGCAGTTATCCTGGGGCTGGGATACCTTGGCATTGTGGAGCGAGGGAGGCAGATTTTGAGCAGCGAGAGCGTCCCCGAACATGTGGGTTATGAAGACGTTGGCTCTAAAATCTTTTATGGGAAAATTGAGGATGATATTGAAATTTTTCCCTGGAATTATTATTCTGAGACGGATGATACCATACAGGGAGCCATCCCATCATTTATGGAGGATGATCTTTTCCTGGATCAATATCTGACGGAACAGGAATCTGCCCTGGAGGAGGATGATGGCTCGGGGGAGGATGATGGCTCGGGGGAGGATGAGGTAAAGGATGCGGCTTATTATTTAAGGGAACACTATCTTAAAGTGGCGGATTTGTACTTTGGGGAGCTGATTGCTTATGAGACAGGGACCGAACGGGAGGAAGTTAATGCCTGGTTCCAAAAAGAGGGGAACCATATCTTAGAAAATATGGTCGTGGCGGAAAATACGCCTGTAGGGATGATTTTTTTCTACCAGGATATCTTACGGCTGGGGGGCAGGAGGTATCAGGTCCGTATTGCCTGCAGCAACTGGAACGTAATCAATTTTATCTGTGCGGAGTATGGTACGGAAGATAAAAGGGAATTAAAGGCGTGGAAAGAGGGCAAAAAGAAGGTAGTGGAAATTTTGGAACAGTCGGAGGACTCGCTTTCCGCATATTTCTCGTTTATGTCAAAATTAAATGACATGGGCGCCCCTGCCGTCTACATTGTAAATGATGAATATGCAAACGCGTATCTCTACGGGTTCCGTTGGCTGCATAACATTATGCAGAAAAGGGAAGAAGACGATGAATTGTCCCTGGGGATCGAAAAGTGGCTGCTCGAATGGGAAAATATCTACACCGAAAAAACAAATTATGATGTTGAGGAGGGCGAGGAAGTTGATTATGCGATTAATTACTCGTACCAGTTGGTGGAACTGAAGGATATGATTTTGATACTTGTGCAGGGGGAGGCTGCGATAGGGCTTTATTTTGACCCTGTCAACCAGGAATTCTGCGGGTTTAATTTTTTTTATGAATATTAACCAAAGCGCATATGTTACTTTTCACAGGTCGGGAATGTACATTTACTGCGCATTCCGTGAGGACATGGTACAATGAGGGGGCGGTTCCCAGGCCATGGATAGTAACGCTTATATCTTAAACCTTTCTAAACTCTTGCCCAAACTGGTTGTGTAATGCCCTGCCTTGCATTATAATGATACCAGCTTTAAGTTTATAAGCTGTGGAATCAGAAAAGGAGAAACCAGGATGAGTGATAAAGATAAGATTGACGATAAAGATATCATAGAAGGCACAGACTCGGAGAATTACGAAGATATTTGCTATATCTGCCGCAGGCCCCAGAGCAAGGCAGGGAAGATGATCCATATTCCCAATAATATCTGCATCTGTTCGGACTGTATGCAAAAGACGTTTGATACGATGAACCACACAGGTTTCCCGATCGGGGATATGGGGAATTTTGGCAATATGCCCAATATCAGCATGATAAACCTCGCAGACCTTTCGAATATGGGGGCCATGCCTAAGAACCAGAAGCTAAAGAAGAAAAAGGCCAAGGAGGACAAGAAGGAGGCCCCTAAGCTTGCCATCAAGTCTATCCCGGCGCCGCATAAGATTAAAGCGAGCCTGGACGAGTACGTCGTAGGGCAGGAGCATGCCAAGAAGGTCATGTCTGTGGCAGTTTATAACCATTATAAGCGCGTCTCGAACGACGAGCAGGATGGGATTGAGATTGAAAAGTCCAATATGCTGATGTTAGGGCCTACCGGGAGCGGCAAGACGTATATGGTAAAGACGCTGGCAAGGCTCCTTGATGTGCCGCTTGCCATCGCCGACGCTACGTCCCTGACAGAGGCTGGGTATATCGGGGATGACATTGAGAGCGTGGTATCCAAGCTGCTGGCAGCGGCGGACAATGATGTGGAGCGTGCGGAGCATGGCATTATTTTTATAGATGAGATTGACAAGATTGCCAAGAAGAAGACCACTAACCAGCGCGACGTCAGCGGCGAGAGCGTGCAGCAGGGCATGTTAAAGCTTTTGGAGGGGGCGCAGATTGAGGTCCCGGTGGGGGCGAACAGCAAGAATGCCATGGTGCCGCTTGCCACTGTCAATACCAGGGATATCCTTTTTATCTGCGGCGGCGCATTCCCAGATTTGGAGGAGATTATAAAGGAGCGGCTGAACAAGCAGTCGGCGATGGGGTTCCATGCGGATTTGAAGGACAAATACGATGGGGAAGAGAACCTTTTGCAGCGGGTGGAAGTGGAGGATATCCGAAAATACGGCATGATCCCTGAATTTTTAGGGAGGCTGCCGGTAATCTTCGCGCTGGACGCTTTGACGGAGGATATGCTTGTGCGGATACTTACAGAGCCTAAGAGCGCGATTGTCAAGCAGTACCAGAAGCTTTTGGCGATGGATGAGGTCAGGCTGGAATTTGAAGCGGACGCCTTGCGCGCCATTGCCAGGAGGGCGAAGAAGAAGGACGTGGGGGCGCGTGCGCTGCGTGCCATCATTGAGGAATTTATGTTGGACATTATGTATGAAATTCCCAAAGATGACAGTATCGGCATGGTGACGATTACCGAAGATTATATAGACAACAACGGCGCGCCGCTTATCACGATGCGCGGCTGCCCGGCATTGCCGGGGAAGGCGGCAGGGGTGTGAGCCAAACTTTGAATAGGATATCGTTTTTACGCATATGTTGATAAAAAAAGAAAAGGGCAGCATATGGACTGTGAAGAAGCAGTATATTCAAATGATTATTATGATTTTATCGCTGAGTATATCCTAGAGGAGCGAAGGACGCCGCCTGGGCTTTGCGTACAGAAGTTAGATACCACTTCTGAAATTATATATCTCCCGCGGGCAGGGAATCCCCCGCTCAATATTAAGAATTACAGCTACAATGCAATCCCCGGCTGTTACGCCCCGATGGATGAGAGCGCCCTGGAGGCAAGCGGCATCCTCAAACTGCAGAACCAGCCTACATTGGCGTTAAAAGGCCAGGGCGTGCTGATAGGCTTTTTGGATTCTGGGATTGATTATGAGAACCCGGTATTCCGCAACAGTGACGGCAGCACAAGGATTGCGGCGATATGGGATCAAACGGATCGGAGCGGAACGCCGCCGGAAGGGTTCATTTATGGCAGTGAGTATCAGGATCAAGAAATTAACCGGGCATTAAACAGCATAAGCCCCCATGATATCGTGCCCACGACCGATGAAGAAGGACATGGGACATTTATGGCGAGCGTGGCGGCGGGAAGCGAGGTCCCTGAGAAGGGTTTTGTAGGCGCTGCGCCGTACTGCAGGATAGCCATGGTGAAATTAAAACAGGCCAAGGAATATCTGCGGGATTTTTACTTTATCAGCAGGAATGCCGTTGCCTATCAGGAAAATGACATCATGGCAGGCGTGTGGTATTTAAATCAGCTCGCGCAGGAGCGGCATATGCCGCTTGTTATCTGCGTGGGGCTGGGCACGGATATGGGGGGGCATACCGGGGTCAACCCGCTTTCTACCATGCTCAACGCCATGGCGGTGCGCAGAGACCATGCCGTAGTGATAGCGGCAGGAAACGAAGGGAATTCCCGCCATCATTTCCTGGGAGAAATTGGCGAGGATGAGTATTATAAGAATGTGGAAATCGACGTCGGAGACCGGGTAGAAGGGTTTTATGCGGAAGTCTGGGCGAGGGCGCCGCAGCGGTTTGTGGTGGACGTTATTTCACCGACCGGGGAGCGGATGCCAAGTGATTTTATCTTGTCTGGCGGCAGGGAGTACAATTTTTTGTTTGAAAATACGAAGGTAGCGGTGGATTATCGGATTGCAGGGATTTTGGACGGCTCCCAGGTAATTTATATCAGTTTCAGCAAGCCTACGCAGGGGATTTGGAATATCCGGGTCTACCAGCAGTCGGAGATTTCCAGCACATTCCATGTGTGGCTGCCGTTAGAAGATTTTTTGACGGGCGAGGTGTTCTTTGTCCGTTCCAACCCGGACACAACGCTTACTGTGCCGGGGTCGGCAGCGGCGCCAATGACTGTAGGCGCATATGACGCCCGGGATAACAGCATATATCTCAGGTCAGGCAGGGGGTTCACGGCAAACGGGCTGATTAAGCCGGATTTTGTGGCGCCTGGCGTGGAGGTATATGGGGCTGCGCCGGGAGGCATGTTTGTCACAAGGAGCGGGACCAGCGCGGCAACGGCAGTCGCTTGCGGGGGTGTCGCGCTTATGTTGGAATGGGGGATCGTCAGGGGCAATTATTCAACGATTACCGGCATTGCCATCAAGAATTCACTAATCCAGAGCGCAGGGCGCGACCCGCAGCGCAGTTATCCGGACAAAGCGTACGGGTGGGGGCGGCTGGATGTTTACCAGACGTTTGAGGATTTCCGGATTCAGTAGGAAGGGAAGGGACCAAGATGATATTTGCAGCAGTGGCGGCGGCCATTTTTGTGGGAGATTTTTTTCTGAAAAGATATATGGAGAAGCATATGGGCTTTGGAAAGGGCAAGCCCGTCTGCGGGGGGAGGGTTTTGCTGCGCAAGTACCACAACCATGGGGCGGCATTCAACTTTCTGGAAAGGCGCCCGGGCCTGGTGAAGGGTTTGTGCGGCGGCTTGCTGCTGGCCCTGGGGGTTACATGGGCAGCCCAGTTACGCAAAAAAGGCAGGCCGGGCATGCTGTTGGGATTAAGCTTTCTATTGGGGGGTGGCGGCAGTAATCTTTATGACAGGCTGGCGAAGGGCTATGTTGTAGATTATTTTAGTTTTCAGACGCCGTTTAAAAGGCTGAACCGAATTGTATTTAATATTTCCGATTTCTTTATTTTTGCTGGGAGCATCCTTGCGGCAATCGCCAGGAAGTGAGGATACCTCAGCAAAAGCCTGCCAATTTTAACCATCGGATAGATAGGGTCCCTTCGTGCAAGGGGAATTGTATGTTCCTGCAAACAAAAAAGCTGCCCATGGCAGCTTTTTGCATCACCTATTTTTCAATATCTTAATCTTAATAAAAAACCGAAATTTCGATATTCAGACAAAGGTACATTGAAAAGCTCGATGAAATTAGCGTACTACAGTTACGTTAACAGCCTGGGGTCCCTTGGAACCTTCGGTCACGTCAAATTCAACGGTAGCGCCTTCTTCTAAGGACTTGAATCCCTCCATGTTTAATCCAGAGTAATGAACGAACACATCGTTACCGGACTCATCAGAGATGAAGCCATATCCTTTTTGGTTGTTAAACCACTTAACTGTACCTTGCATGTCAGTACCTCCAAACATATAATATATGCCCTTTTTAAGCATAATTCTACAATAGCACATTATTATTAAAATGTAAAGAAATATTTTAGATTTTCTTATAGCAGTTCCTCAAAAGGGATACGGTGCGCTTTTAGGAAGCGTTTTACCAGATCGTCCCATGCATGCTCTAACGATTTGTCCAGGGAGAATACCCGACAGGAGACGCCTGTGGTACAGGTAAGCTGCTGGTTCTGGTATTTGAGGTTCATATACATCCCGGATACGTCCTCGGCAGAAAAGCTGCTGCCAATGGAAGCGAGGGTGCGCGCCTGGTTTTCTTTGGAAAGCTGGAAAATAAAGTGAAAGGAAGAGGGCGGCCTGTGTCCTTTCATTAAATCAAAGCAGGCAGGGCGCACCAAGGAAAAAGGCACATAGCTTTCCTGGGAAAGCCTTGCATATTCCTCGTCTTCTGTATTGAAGAAACCAGCCTTGGGGCGTCCGTCCAGAAAAAATGCCATATAGGTGGTGATGGAGCCTTCTGAGAGCAGGAAATTGTCAAAAGCGTCGCTGCGCAGCAGGATATTCATAAAATCCTTTATGTTTAGGATGGATAGGGCCGTCATATAAAACCTCCTTGTGCCATTTTCCCATAAACTGCCAGAAACAGCAAATGATGGGAAGGAAAGGCTCTGGTAAAATCTATGCATTTATAGTATAATAGTTGTCTATATTATAAATGATCTGTTTTGGTTTTGGAAGGGGAAATGAGAAACGGGTTGGATATTGCGAAGCAGGAGGCAGGATATGGAGCACGCACAAGGATCGTTATTTCATTTGTTAGAAAAAGGCACAAGCGCGGACAGGGTGACGTTAGAGGCGGCGGCAAGGCTTGCGGCGGCAGGGTTTGAAGAACTGTCTTTTCAGCATATTTGGAGGCTTGAAGAGGAAGGGAAATATTATGTGAAGCACCATGACACCACCCTATTTGCATTTACGGTAAAGAAAAAGCCTGGCTGCAAAGACAGGATTCACATTGGCGCGGCACACACGGATTTCCCATGCCTGCGGATAAAACCGAACCCGGATGTAAGCGCGGGCGGATATTCACAGGTGAATGTGGAAGTGTACGGCGGGGCAATTTTAAACACCTGGCTGGACCGTCCCTTAAGCATTTCCGGGCGCGTGGCGCTGGCAAGCGGCGATGTGATGCACCCTCTGATGCGTTACATCTGCGTGGAGCGCACGTTGGGGGTAATCCCGAACCTTGCCATCCATATGAACCGTGACGTCAATAAAGGGCTTGAATTGAATAAGCAGACAGATTTACTGCCAATTTTCGGACTGGATAAAAAAGGACAAGAGAAACGGTTCCTCCATTTTCTGGCGAAAGAGCTGGCGGCAAAGCCGGAAGATATCCTGGATTACGAACTGTGGGCCTATTGCCGGCAGAAGCCGCAGTATGCCGGTCTGGAAGGGGAGCTTATCGTCTCCCCAAGGCTTGATAACCTTACGTCCGTGCAGGCGCTGCTGACGGGGCTGATAGAAAGCCGGCACGTGGGAGGCATTAACGTGGTTGCGCTGTTTGACCATGAAGAGGTTGGCAGCCGTACGAAGCAGGGGGCTGGCTCCCTGCTGCTCACCAGCCTGTTACAGCGGATTATGGAAGCTATGGGCAGGACCTCGGCCCAGATTTCATCCAGTTTATATGATGCGTTCCTTTTGTCTGTGGATGTGGCGCATGGCATGCACCCCAACCATATGGGGAAGATGGATATCACCAATCAGCCGGTGCTGGGCAAGGGCCTTTGCATCAAGGAGGCGTCCGCACAGTCTTATGCTACGGATTGCGAGGCAATAGCGGTTGTGGAGCAGATATGCAGGAAAGAGGATATCCCTTACCAGAAATTTGCCAACCGTTCGGATGTGGTGGGCGGCGGGACGCTGGGGGCGGTCGCCTCCGGCCTGCTGCCGGTACGCACAGTGGATATTGGCGTGCCGCTCCTTGCCATGCATTCAGCAGTTGAGACGATGGGCACGGAGGATATGCAGGCGCTGACAGATTTCATATGTGCTTATTTCCAGGCTGGGTAGGGAACCAGGTGGTATGGGCAGCTATGGGCAATAGAAAGTGTAAAGGGGCAGGGCGGATGAGGTATAGACATAGAAAAATAATATGGGCGCTAATGTTTGTGCTGCTGTGCGGCAGCATTTCCGGCTGTTCAAAGGAGCAGTTGGAATTGTTGTTGCAGGAGGACGGTTATTTGCAGCAGGCCAAGCCTGAGCAGGTTGCGGATGCGCCTAGCCAGCGTAAGGCCAAGGAGCCTAAGGCAGAGAGGAAAGAAGTTAAGCCGGCTCGGAAGATCTCTGTGGGTAAATATGCATACGAGCAGTTGGACGGGGAAGGGAAAGCCGTATATGACGAGATGCTTTCCACTATTTTGAGCCATGAGGAAAAGATATCCCTTTCCACAATAGACACAAAGGTTATGGGCAGGGCCTATTCGGCATTGTGCAGCGATTATGGCGGGCTGTTCTGGGTGAACGGTTATATTTTCACCAGATATACCAAGGGCGGCGAGCTGGTGAGCCTGGAATTTTCACCCAAGTATACGATGGCAAAAAACGAGCGCCAGCAGCTCCAGGAGCAGATTGACCGCGTGGTGGAACAGTGGTTTGCGGGAATTTCCATCAATGATACGGACTACCAGAAGGCGAAATATGTCTATGAGCTGTTAGCGCTGAATACGGAGTATGTGGAGGACGCTGAGGACAGCCAGAATATTATCAGTGTGTTCCTTGGGCGCAAGACTGTATGCCAGGGGTATGCCTGTGCCGTCCAATATCTGCTGGAGCAGTTAGGGGTCCAGAGCGTTATTGTGTCGGGGAAGGCTTTGGGAGAGCCGCATGCGTGGAACCTAATCTGCCTGGACGGCGAGTATTATTATATGGACGCCACCTGGGGGAATAATGGATATCGGAATAAGGAAGGGGTGGAGACGTCTTTTATTGATTATAATTATATGGCAATGACTACGTCTGAAATGCAGATGGGACATGAGGCGGACATGGAGTTTGATTTGCCGGAATGCACGGCTGTAATGAATAATTACTACATAAAGGAAGGAAACTATATCGAAGAGTGGCAGCCAGACCAGATAGGCGGGATGCTTGCGCAGGCGTGGGAAGAAAAGAGGGTGCTTACGCTGCGTTTTTCAGATGGCAGCTTGAAAAAGCAGGCGTTCCAGTACTTTGTCCAGGATGGGCATGTTGCGGATTATTGCCCGGGAATCAGCCAGGTTAACTATCTGGAGGACAGCTTATGGAAAGAAATCAGTTTCTGTTTTAACCAATAGGAAAAAAAGGCTTTTCAAACCTGAATATTTATGCTAATATTAAGTGGTATTAAAAACTATGTTAAATGATTCCCTATGATTTGAGAAAGAATTATAAGAATCAATTGTTACAAAGAGGAATACTACATATATGGATTGAGGCTTCAAAGCCCCATAAAGGGCAGAACCGAGAAAATATGTATGTTTAAGGTAAGTTTTAACACTACATATTGCAAAAGATTCAGGAGGGACAATATGAGCTATAAAATTATAGTGGATAGCTGCTGTGAACTGCCGGCCAAGCTGAAAGAGAGCGGACATTTTGAGACGGTGTCTTTGGAAATTTTTGTGGATGGTTACCGCATCGTGGATGATGAAAGTTTTGACCAGGCGGATTTTCTAAAACGCATGAAGGAAAGCCCGAATTGTCCCAGGTCTACCTGCCCATCCCCCGAACAGTATGTGGAAGCATATGGCGGCGAAGCAAAGCGTGTGTATGTCGTGACGCTTTCTTCCCAGCTCAGCGGTTCCTATAACAGCGCCCAGCTTGGGAAGAAGCTTTATCAGGAGGAGAGAGGGACCAAGGATATCCATGTATTCGACTCAAAATCGGCGTCCGTCGGGGAGACGGTAATCGCTATGAAGATTCAAGAGTGTGAGGAAGCCGGGCTTGCATATGAAGAGACCATTGCCAGGACAGACCAATTTATCGAAGCGCTGAATACGTCTTTTGTCCTGGAATCATTAGAGGCATTGCGCAAGAACGGACGGCTCAGCAATATCAAGGCATTTGTCGCCGGGGCTTTGAATATCAAGCCGGTGATGGGAGCTACGCCTGAAGGGACGATCTGCCAGCTTGGGCAGGCAAGGGGCATGGCGCGTGCGGTTGATAAAATGATAAGGGATTTGATCGACAAAACAAAGGACCCGCAGGAGAAAATCTGTGGGATATCCCATTGCAATGCAGCCAAGCGTGCCTTGGCAGCAGCGGAGAAGATAAAGGAGATGGGGAATTTCAAAGATGTGTTTGTAGTTGATACTGCGGGAATCAGCAGCCTTTATGCCAGCGATGGCGGCATAATAATTGTTGCTTAGAGGAATCAGGGCATAAATAAGGCATACTGCATCAAGGAGCATAACAGCCGCTCCTTTCTACAGTATGCCTTAGGATGTAAGCAGTCTTGTGGAAAGCCGATGCATTTGTCGAAAATGGTATCAGTTTTCCTTGTTGGCTGCTTTGTCCAGAGCTGATTCAATGGCGTTCAGCAGGACCATTGAGGTATACTGGTTATCGTCTTCGTAGGAGATGTCTTCCAGTGACTGCTTTTCATATATCTGCTGGCTCAGGTTATCCAATGCGGGCTGCATGAGCGGGTACATAGCGGCAGTGGTCTCATCCAGGTTCACCAGGCTGATAGAGTTGATATGGCTCTCGTCCACCACTACTTCCACATCAATGGCATTGTCATTGAGCTGTATGGAAGAAGTATATACCCCAGCTGTGTATGTCATTGTCTCCTTTGTACCTTTGTCTTTGCCGTTCGGCAGGAACATAAAGACCAGCAGTATAATCAGAAGAATTCCCAGTGTGGCGAAGATAGCCGTATATACCAGTTCTTTCAGGTGCAGAACAACAATTTTTGTTTTAGAACTCACAGGACTCCTCCTTAACGTCTCTTTAATTCACTATATGAGACAGGAGGGGAGAATATGAGAGAAGATTTTCCGGCTTTCTATATTTGCGGAAAGACAATGCGCCAGGCTTGAGGGGGTTATAGGAGCCTTTTGATGAGGGGGATTTTTTTCAGGGCAAATGCCAGGATGTATCCTAATAAAAACACAGCGGTTTCCAGTATGGCAATAGCCATAAGGGGATGGATGTAATTAACGAGGTACCCATATATGAAGTTCAGTTTTCCAATGAGCAGGTCGGACAGTAGGTAAATGCCAAATGTATGTATGGAAATATGGCGTATCAGATTAGGGTATCTGTAAGGTTTTCCAGCAATATCCCAATATTTTGCCAAATAAAAGAGTGTTATACATGGTATTACGGCGGTCAGGTAGAAGCAGCCATCCATGAACAAATAGTCCGCCCCATTGTTTTTTGTATATTCGTAATATGTCAATGCCATTGATATTGCAAGGCAGATCATGGACGTGCAGGCTAATGCGATGCTTATGTTCCTGGTAAAATACTGCCTGCCAAGTTTTTCTTCTATCCAGTGCCCGAAGATAAACAGCGCAATATACGCGTCGAACAGGGGGACGCTGAATCTGCCGTATATCAGCGGCATATTAAAATAATGCTGAAGCATGGGCAGCGCCGTATGTAATATGCCCATTATTATAAAAAAGTATAAATAATCCTTATCAGTGAGGTTCTGTACTAATTTCCTTAAAACAGGAAGCATTACCAACAGGCCCAACAGCATATACAAATACCAATAGGCATTGGTAATAGGGGCTTGTAGCATTGCAGCGGCAAATTCAACAAGGGAAAAGGCCTCATGGTTCTGGGAGATGGAAATCAGGTAATATAGGAAAGAGAATATTACCAGAACCGCGACATATTTTAGGATTCTCTTTTTATAGACTTCTTTGTAGGATTCTTCCTTTTTTAAAAGCAGGGCGCCGGAAACCATTATAAAAATGGGGACAGCAACTTTGCATATATAAAAATATGCCAAAGACAGGAACCATGTTGGGGATATTCCTACGGATAAAAATATTCGGCTGTTTGTATGGTTCACAATCACAAGAAAGCACGCAATGATTTTCAAAATATCTAAGTGTGTTTTCCTGTTTTGTATGGAAGAGGTTGTAGAGTTTATCTTATTTTGGCGGTTTTTCATTTGTTCTCCTTCATAAATTAGGCAGATTAAAATTAAATAAAATAGGTATAAAGTTGGCAATTTGGTATGAATTATATCATGTTTTGGTTTTAGGGGCAATCAGAAATTTGGGGTGATAATTTTCATGGAATTTAGGTTCTGAAATTTTTTTAAGAAATTTGAAATAAAGCCTTGACATAGATAGCATATTGATATATAATTCTACTTGTGTTTGACAGATACACAACATGCGATAGTGGCGTAGTTGGTAACGCGCGACCTTGCCAAGGTCGAGACCGCGGGTTCGAGCC
>CATLBW010000068.1 GCA_949879775.1 uncultured Lachnospiraceae bacterium | reverse complement strand
ATCTGCGCGCACCGTATGGGTCAAGAGTGCGAAGGCAAAAAAGAAGGCTATTTCCAAATTAAAAAGCAAAAAGACGTATTATTTCCGCATCCAGCCTTATAAGCAGTCTGGGAAAACGAAAATCTACGGGGCTTACAGCAAGGCGAAGCGCGTGAAGGTTAAGTAGCAGAAAGTGAAGGGAAGGTTTTGATGACGAAAGAAAAACTGGCGCTGGAGATTATTGAGCGGCTGAAAAATGAATATCCACAGGCGGATTGCACGTTAGACTACAACGAGGCATGGAAGCTTTTAGTCAGCGTGCGGCTGGCGGCGCAGTGCACGGACGCCCGGGTAAATGTGATTGTGGAAGAGCTTTTTAGCGTCTATCCAGATGTAGAAACCTTAGCAGGCGCCCCGGTGGAAGAGATTGAAAGGATTGTCAAGCCCTGCGGCCTTGGCAAGAGCAAGGCGCGGGATATAAGCGCATGCATGAAGATTCTCCATGAACAGTATGGCGGTAAGGTCCCCGAGGATTTTGACGCCTTGCTGAAACTGCCCGGCGTGGGCAGGAAGAGCGCGAACTTGATTATGGGGGACGTTTTCCATAAGCCGGCAATTGTCACGGATACCCATTGCATACGTTTGGTCAACAGGATGGGGCTGGTAGATAATATCAAGGAGCCTAAGAAGGTGGAAATGGCTTTGTGGAAGCTGATCCCTCCCGAAGAAGGCAGTGATTTCTGCCACCGCCTGGTTTACCATGGCAGGGAGGTGTGCACGGCGCGTACCAAACCTTATTGCGACAAATGCTGCGTGAAAGATCTCTGTGCGCACAATGGGGTGCAGGAGTAGCGGCGGCGCCGATGCGTTTCCCATGGCGCGGGGGACGCAGGTGCGCTTGAATATATCTGAAGAGATTATTTTAATAGAAGAGAGGAGAAAATATGGCAGTAATCAGACCCTTTTGTGCAATCAGGCCCACACGGGAGAAAGCAGATAAAATAGCGGCGCTTCCTTATGACGTGTATAACCGCAAGGAAGCAAAAGAAGAAGTTGCCAGGAATCCGCAGAGCTTTTTACGGATCGACAGGGCGGAGACTCAGTTTGACGATGGTGTAAGCACATATGCGCCCGAGGTTTACCAAAAGGCGCATGATATCCTTTGGGGGATGGTCGAGGACGGCTCTTTTATAAAAGAAGAGAAAGCGTGTTATTATATATATGAACTTACTATGGACGGGCGTACGCAGACTGGGATTGCAGCCTGCGCCTCCATTGACGACTACGAGCAGGGCGTGATTAAAAAGCATGAGAATACCAGGGCGGAGAAGGAACAGGACAGGATTAACCATGTGAATGCCTGCAATGCCCAGACAGGCCCGATTTTTCTCGCTTACCGTGCCAATGCGGTGATTAATGCGGTTGTGGAAGCAGTGAAAAAAGAGGATGCGTTGTATGATTTTGTCTCGGAGGATAGTATCCGTCACAGGGTATGGGCGATATCAGCCGATGCGCAAATCTGTGATGTGCAAAATGCGTTTGCCGCTATTAGTGAAATCTACATTGCGGATGGGCATCACCGGGCGGCCTCGGCAGTGAGGGTGGGGCAGATGCGCAGGAAAGGACATCCCGGTTACACAGGGGAGGAGGAATTTAATTATTTCCTTTCCGTGCTGTTCCCGGATGAACAATTGATGATTATGGATTACAACCGTGTTGTCAAGGATTTGCACGGCATGTCAGAAGGGGAGTTCCTAGAGGAAACATCAAAGCTTTTTGACGTGGAGCTTATGGGCAGCCAGCCAGTGAAGCCGGATAAGAAAGGATGTTTTTCCATGTATCTGTCTGGGAAATGGTATCGATGCACGATCCCGGCGCGGGAGCTGCCGGACCATCCGGTGGAGGGGCTTGACGTATCCGTTTTGCAGCAGAGGCTGCTTTCACCGGTCCTTGGAATTGGGGACCCCAAGACGGACAGCCGTATCGACTTCGTGGGCGGCGTCCGTGGGCTTAAGGAGCTGGAAAAACGCTGTAAGGAGGATTGTGCTGTGGCGTTTGCCATGTATCCCACATCCATACAGGAGTTATTCGCCGTTGCTGACGCCGGGCTTTTGATGCCGCCGAAATCGACGTGGTTTGAACCGAAACTGCGGAGCGGGATTTTCATCCATGCCATATAAAGTTGGTTTTTTTCTCTTGAATCATATTTTTTTCTGGTATAATCGGATTGTGTTTGCTATAATTAAGAAAAATGTTATTTCTGGGTAGCGCGAAGTGAAATTTTCAACATTCTCATGGGAAGGAAGGATAAAATGGATGATTCGAAGAAGAAACAGACGACAAAAGCTGGAATTATGACGAAGATATTAGCCGTGGCCCTGGGTCCCTTGATTTTTCTTGCTGTGTTGAGCGCATTTTTTTCGGCGCGCACTATCAGAAGCGGCATGCAGGAAGAGGCAATCAAACGGTTACAGGATATTGTTGGCGGCGTGAGGTATTCCCTGGATGCGCTGGATGAGGGGGATTACCGGCTTGAAGGTGAGGCTGTCTACAAGGGGGACGTTAATATTATGGAGAAGCTGCCGTATTTTGAGGGTTTTGCAGACGGCTCCGGCATTGACATCACCTTGTTTTACGGTGATACCCGCAGGTTGACTACTTTGGTGGACGCTGGGACAGGGGAGCGTATGGTTGGCACCCAGGCAGCGGATCAGGTGGTTGCTAAAGTCCTGGAAGGCGGGGAAGAATATGTGGATAAGAACCTGCAGCTCAACGGGCAGCCCTATTTCTGCTGTTATCTGCCGCTGACCAATGTGGATGGCAGTATTGTGGGCATGGTTTTTGCCGGGGAGCCAAGCAGCGGGATTGAAGCGTATATCAGCAATGAAATTATCCAAGTAACAATTTTGAATGTAATCGTTATTTTGCTGGGAGGGGTTCTGATAGTCGTCTTCTCCAGGAAAATTTCTGCGGCAATCCGCAAAGAAGAATTGGTGCTCAGGCAGCTTGCGGAAGGGAACCTGAATATCCGGGTAGATGATAAGCTCAAAGGGCGCAGCGACGAACTTGGCAGTATTGCCAATGCCCTGGATAACTTGATTTTGCAATTGTCGAGGATTTTAAACCACCTTCAGGACTCTTCCAACGAGCTTCTCAAGTCGGGGCAGTCTTTGGATGAGATGGCGGAGCGTGTCAATGCGAATGCGTCAGAGATTGGCAAGGCTGTGGAAGATATTTCCCATGGTGCGGTTTCACAGGCGGAAGAGATAGAGAACGCGTCCGGTAAGATTGTGGACATGGGTTCCATGATTGAGCATATTGTGGGCGGTGTGGACAAGCTCAATTCCACCTCTGTAAGCATGAAACAGGCAGGGGACAATTCTGCGGTGATTATGCAGGAATTGGTGGAATCTACAAATAAGACGACCGCGGCAATACATAAAATTGGAGAGCAGGTTTATGCCACCAATGAGTCGGCACAGAGAATCCGTGAGGCGGTGGACCTTATCTCTTCCATTGCCAGCCAGACTTCGCTGTTGTCCCTAAATGCCAGCATTGAGGCTGCGAGGGCAGGGGAATTTGGCAAAGGGTTTGCAGTCGTCGCTTCTGAAATCCAGAAACTTGCGGACGATTCCAGCCGTTCCGCGCAGACCATTGCGGATATTATCAATTCCCTGATTACAGAATCTGACCGGACGGTTGAGATTATGAAAGAGGTCGGCGATATTATTATAGATCAGAGGAAGAAGATTGAAGATACCCAGAGCCATTTTACAAATGTGACAGAGGGGATTAATAGCTCAAGGGAAGATACGACGATGATAGAAGAGCGTACGCATATATGTGATGAATCCAGGAAAACAGTGGTGGATGTGATTGCGAATTTATCCGCTATTTCCGAGGAGAATGCGGCTTCCGCCCAGGAGACCACGGCGTCTATGGAAGAGCTTAGCGCGACGATCAACCTCTTGGCGGAAGCGGCCAACAGCCTGAAAGGCTTGTCTGACCAGATGAATGATGAGATTAAGTTTTTTAAGCTATAAAGAAGTGTTTGGGAAGGTGTCAGTTATAAATGCTAAAGGTATTTCTGGTAGAAGATGAAACGAGTGTCAGGGAGAATTTGCGTGATAACATTATGTGGCAGCAATATGGTTATCAGTTTGCCGGGGAGGCAAGCGACGGGGAGATGGCGCTGCCTCTGATACGGAAGGTGAAGCCAGATTTGCTGATTACGGATATCAATATGCCGTTTATGGACGGTCTGGCGCTTGCCGGGATTGTGAGGCAGGAGTTCCCTCAGATGAAAGTTGTCATTATCAGCGTCCACAGTGATTTTGAATATGCGCAGCGTGCAATCAGGACCGGCGTGGAGAGGTATTTGCTCAAGCCGGTTTCCCGTTCTGCCTTGCAGAAAGCCTTACAGGAGATCCGGGAGAAGATAAGGGACGAGCGGGAACAGAACAATTACCGTGAAAAATATAAGGAAGACATGCAGGAATTTGAGCAGTTTTCCAAGAAAGTGTTTTTTGAAAAAATTTTTGAAGGCCAATATTCTGTGCAGGAAATATATGAGGAAGCTCAGAAATTTTCCCTGGAAATGGATGCGGCAAGTTACAACCTTGCCATGGTAAGCCTTAAGGAAAGGCGCAATACAGAAGAACATTCTAAGGAATCGCGGCTGGTTGCCGGCAAGAGGGAGGAGCTGACGCGGTATTTCCAGCGCTATCCGGAATACCTCTTGTTCCGGTGGAATATCAATACGTATGGGATTTTGCTCAAGGGAGAAGAGGAGCAGATGGAGGAATTAAGCGGCAGGTGCCGGGAGGCGATTATCCGCATTTGCTCCGGGCATGATTCGGAGATCGAGTGGTGCTGTGCGATTGGAGAGCCGGTAGAACGGCTGAGCATGCTGCCCCAGGTTTATAATAAAGTGAACCATATGATGTCTTATCGTTTTATGAAGCCGGGCCAGCATATCCTCACGCTGGAGGCAACGAGTTTTGCGTCTAGGGCGGATAGCAGGGAATCCTTGGGGAATGTGGACGTTGCCAGGACCGACCCGGAAATCATTAAGAATTTCCTTGCGCATGGGCAGGGGGAAGAGGTAGATGATTTTGTCGACAGTTTTCTGGAAAGCCAGAAAGATGCGCTTAAGTCCAAAATGTTCCGTGATTATTTGATGCTGAGCATACGTTTTACAGCGATTGCCTTTGTGGAGAAACTAGGGTATACGCAGGCTGATTTGCTGGAAAACACTTACACGGATAAAGTGCAGGTCCTTAGCCTGAATGTGGAAGACATGCGGTTTTATATGCAGGAGCTTCTTCACCGTGCGCTAGACTTAGGCAATCAGGTGATGGAGAGCCAGAGCAAGAAGTTAATCAAACGTGCAATTGTATATATTGAAGAACATTATACAAAAGATTCTATCTCATTAAATGAGGTTGCGGGCGCCGTGGAGGTTAGCGCAAATTATTTCAGTACCGTATTCCGGCAGGAAACGGGGCTGACGTTTACGGAGTATGTAACGAAGAAGCGCATGGACAAAGCCAAGCAATTGCTTCGGCAGACCGAAAGGTCGTCAGGGGATATTGCAGCGGAAATTGGCTTTAAGGACCCGCATTATTTTAGTTTTGTGTTTAAGAAAACGCAGGGATGCACGCCGAGGGAATACCGCGGTGGGGTACGCATTTAACTATAAGACATATAACAGCGTTGCACCTTAGGCAGTGTAAGGTGCAGCGCTGTTTTTTTCAACCAGGCTCCACGAAAGCTCTTCCGGGAATACGGTCATTCCCTGTATCATTTTAAGCAGTGTGGACGCGGCCAAAGAACCCAGGTCCTTATCGTGGGACAAGGTAGTGATATGCACAGAGTTCAGGTCGCTCATGTAGCTGTTGTCAAAAGAAACTACGGAGATCTGTTCTGGCACACGGACGCCTGCATAGCTCAGCTCCCGTATCAGCCAATACGCAATCTCATCATTCTGGCAGACGGTTGCAGAGTACAGCCCCTTGTTGCGGCGCAGCAGGTCTGAGAGGAACCCGGTATCCGATTTTGAATGTAATGCTTCAAGGTTTGCGGCGGTATACCAGGTAATAAGCTCTTCGGGAAGCGGGATGCCATAATCCCTCATGGCTGAGGCGAAGCCTGAATAACGTTCAGGCCCCTGCAGGTCATCTATCTTGAATATCCCAGCGATTTGCCTGTGGCCAAGCTGTAT
Source organism: uncultured Lachnospiraceae bacterium (assembly GCA_949879775.1). Classification (GTDB taxonomy): domain Bacteria; phylum Bacillota; class Clostridia; order Lachnospirales; family Lachnospiraceae; genus Petralouisia. The sequence goes on along the minus strand of CATLBW010000068.1, from coordinate 10,451 downwards.
GAGGTGTTTTGCCAGCAGGTAGCCGCCATAATAGTTATCTTCCCGGATGCAGGCACAGCCGCTTAACGCCGGGTAGGTGCCTCCGGCGAACAGGACACAGATGCCTTTTGCCATCAATTGTTCATATAAATCAAGGTTGGGGTTTGGCAATGCCGTCTTGCTGCCTTCCGCTATCAGGCCGCGGATGGATGCATGTTGTAAATCTTCGAGGATTTTACGTTCTTTTGAAATTTTGGAATGGGTAGAGTATATTTTAATCGCATAGCCTTTTGCCCCCAGCACGGATTTGATATTTGCCAGGAATGTGGGAGTGGTATATTCATCTGCATAGTTGACGATAACGGCAATCGTGTTCTGCATCGCGCCTAGCCCGGTTGAATAGGAACCGCTGCCCTGGCGTTTTTCGATGAGGCCTTCCTCCGCCAGCAGATGGAGCGCTGTGCGCACTGTCTGGCGGCTCATGTGGTACTGTTTACACAGTTCGCTTTCTGAGGGCAGCTTGTAGACGCCGCTGCCCGTGTGCTGGAAAAGGGATTCCCGTAATATATTTGCGAGGCGGATATATTTTGCTGGCATAGTGGAAACTCCTTTGCTTAATATGTAGTGGGTCATCAGATTCAGGTTATACATGCCAAATAATATCATATTTTGCCAAAAATGTCATGAAATGTATTTATTTATAATATAAATATACCATTCCAGGATGATGCGGCCAGGAGGGAGGCAGGCTATGGCCGCCGTATGCGCCCATAATCCTAAAGTGCGGGAAGATGATGGAAATCCATATCGTAAAATAATATCGAAAAAAAGTATTTTTATAATTTTTTCTATTTTTTGAAAAAATATACCCGTAAAAAAATTAATAATAAATGAACGAATTATGTACAATTATAACAAGGTGACAAAAAGTTACAAAAAGAAATACAATGAAAAATGGAAATGTCTTGTAGGAATTTTGGTGGAAAATTTGGATATTTTGGAAAAGTTGAAAAAGTTACAGTAAAAAAACAAACTAAAACCAAATGTAAAAGAATAAATCGAAAAAAGTTGTATTTAAATAATGATATAATACATAAACTTGTATTGGATATTGCGACAAATAATAAAAATACACAGCAAGCCTTATTGACGGGAACAGGCAAAAAACTTAAAATGTAATCACCAACGGCGAAATGCCGAAAACAAAAAAGGGAGGACATGTAAAATGTTAAAGAAGAAAGTGGCAATGTTACTTGCTGTAGCTATGGTTGCAGCAACGGTAGTAGGATGTGGCGGCGGAGATGCTAAGACAGACGCTCCTGCAGATGACACCAAGACAGACGCTCCTGCAGACGACGCAGCGGCAGATGATGGCGCAGACGACGCAGCAGCAGATGATGGTGCAGACGACGCAGCAGCAGACGAAGGCGCAGACGATGCAGCAGCAGACGAAGGCTCCGCAGGCGGGACTATTAAGGTTGGTATCATCAACAACGACCCGAACGAGTCCGGATACCGTACAGCTAACGACAAAGACTTGAAGGCTATGTTCACAGCAGAGAATGGCTATGAGGCTACCTTCCAGTACAGTATGAAGAATGATGAGCAGATTGCTTATGCACAGAACATGATTACAGAAGGTGTTGACTACCTGCTTCTTTCCGCAGCAGATACAGCAGGCTGGGGCGGCGTTCTTGAGGATGCCCAGGCAGCAGGGACAGAGGTTATCTTATTCGACCGTGTAATCGATGCAAGCGAGGATATGTATGCAGCATCTATCGTATCCGACATGGACGAAGAAGGAAATAAGGCTGTTACTTGGTTAGAGGGCCAGGGATTAGATTCTTACAACATTATCCACCTTCAGGGCGTTATGGGCGCTGCTGCTCAGCAGGGACGTACCAAAGCGCTTGATGAGAAGGTAAAGGCTGAGCCTGACAAGTGGAAACTTGTTGTACAGCAGACCGCTGAGTGGAACGCAGAGAAAGCACAGCAGATTGTACAGTCTGTTATCGACTCTGGTGAAGACTTCAACGTAATCTATGCAGAGAACGACGATATGGCTAAAGGCGCTGTAGCAGCCCTTGACGCAGCTAACATCGAGCATGGCGTTGACAAGAAAGTAATTGTTATGGGCTTTGACTGCAACAAGTGGGCATTGGAAGAGCTGAAGAAGGGTGCATGGAACTATGATGGACAGTGTAACCCGTTCCAGGCTAAATATATTGATGACGTAATCAAGTCTCTTGAGAAGGGCGAGGAAATCGCTGAGAAGACCATCATCATGGAAGAGAAAGGCTTTGATGCTAAGGAAATTACAGACGATGACATCGAGAAGTACGGAATCTAATCTGTAGTCCGGATTCAGAATTGAGTTAAGGTTATAATATAAAGCGCGGCGCAGCAAGGTCGAACTCATGTCTGCGCCGCGCTTTGTGTGAAAATAGGCACTTGACAGCGGAGTGGGTGAAGAAAATATAACACTTGACAGCGGAGTGAATGATATTGTGAATGTAAGCATTTGCCGATAAAGCGCGCAGGTGATTATATTATAAAATATAGGAGGTGAACTCATAGGTGAAAGATAATATTGTATTACAGATGAAGAACATTCACAAAAGCTTTCCCGGAGTACGCGCCCTGCAAGGGGTGGATTTTACGTTACGCAAAGGCGAGGTTCATGCACTGATGGGTGAGAATGGTGCCGGAAAATCTACTTTGATTAAGGTCTTGACCGGGGTTTACAGCAAGGACGAAGGAGATATTCTCTTGGACGGACATGAGGGCCCGGTTGCCATCCATTCTCCGCAGGATGCGCAGAAGGTTGGCATCAGTACTGTGTATCAGGAGATTACGCTTTGCCCGAACCTTTCTGTTGCCGAGAACATGTTTATCGGTCGGACCAGCGGCATGGGACAGAATTGGAAGAAGATGAATTCTGACACAGAAAAGATCCTCAAATCTTTGGATATACCAGCATCGGCGACACAGCAGCTTGAAACCTGTTCTCTCGCGGTTCAGCAGATGATTGCGATAGCACGTGCGGTCGACATGGACTGTAAAGTGCTGATTCTGGATGAGCCAACGTCTTCCCTGGACGAGCAGGAGGTCGAGAAGCTGTTTAAGCTCATGCGTGATTTGAGGTCAAGAGGCGTAGGTATTGTCTTTGTAACACATTTCCTGGATCAGGTATACGAGATCTGCGACAGGATTACCGTTATGCGTGACGGACAGTTGGTAGGCGAATTTGAAATTAAGGATTTGCCGCGTGTAAAGCTTGTTTCCAAGATGCTTGGCAAAGAGCTGGATGACATGTCGGATATTAAAGGCGAGCAGAAGACATATGAGCGTAAGGCTGGGGAGGTTCCTGTCCTGGAGGCTGAGAACCGTGTCAGCGACGCCGGGATAAAGCCATTTAATTTCCATATTGATAAGGGAGAGGTAAATGGGTTTACCGGCCTGCTTGGTTCTGGACGTAGTGAGTGCGTGCGTGCAATCTTTGGTGCGGACAGGGTAACAGGCGGTACCATTAAGATGAATGGCAAGCCGGTTAAGATTAACAAAGCGCTGGATGCTATGAAGAACGGCATTGCATATCTTCCGGAAGACCGTAAGGGCGATGGTATCGTAGGAGACCTTTCAGTACGTGAGAATATTATTCTTGCACAGCAGGTGCTGAGAGGATTCTTTAAACCGTTCTCTAAGGCGAAACAGTATGAAATTGCAGATGAATACATAAAACTTCTGAGTATTAAGACGGCTTCTGCCGATACGCCGATTAAGTCTCTTTCCGGTGGTAATCAGCAGAAAGTTATCCTTGCACGTTGGCTGTTTACACATCCGGAATATTTGATTTTGGATGAGCCGACCCGTGGTATTGATGTTGGAACCAAAGTTGATATACAAAAATTAGTGCTCAAGCTTGCATCAGAGGGAATGAGCGTTACATTTATCTCTTCTGAGCTGGATGAAATGCTCCGTACATGTTCCAGGCTGGTCGTTATGAGAGACCGTAAGGTAGTGGGAGAGCTCTCAGGGGACGATTTGAACCAGAGTAAGGTTATGAGTACCATTGCCGGAGGTGACAAATAATAATGCAAAAAAAAGAAGTTAAAAAAACAGATGAGAATATTCTTACGAGGATGGTTAGGAACCAGATGTTTATTCCATTGCTCGCATTGGCGGCGCTCGCGCTCTTTAACTTGATTGCAGGTCCGGAATTCTTTGCGATCACACTTGGTACGAACAGCGCCGGGAACCCTGTTTTATCGGGATATCCGATTACCATTCTGGATAGTGGTTCTGAGCTTGCGATCCTTGCGATTGGCATGACGCTGGTTACTGCTGCTTCCGGTGGGCAGGATATCAGTGTGGGCGCGGCTGTGGCGATTGCCGGCAGCGTGCTGCTGCGTATGCTCTGCGGCGGCAATTCACGTCCTGAAGAACTTGCAATGCCGATTATCGTGGCATTTTTGATAAGCTGTATCGTAGCTATGCTGTTTGGCGCGTTCAACGGTGTGCTGGTTGCTTATTTCAAGATACAGCCCATGATTGCGACCCTGATCCTATACACGGCAGGACGTTCTATCGCAGCATGGATTAACAACAATGAGCTTCCAGTTATCACAGACCCAGGCCTTAGTTACTTCGGTGGGTTTATCCCGGGAGTGCCGATTCCGACGCCGTTCTTTATTGCGGTAATCTGTGTGGTTGCCATTTTCCTGGTATTGAAATTTACGAACCTTGGCTTATATACGCAGGCTGTTGGTATCAATGAGAATTCTTCCAAACTGAACGGTTTGAACCCTCAGTTGATTAAGATTATCTCTTTCGTAATCCTTGGTTTGTGCGTGGCAGTAGTTGGGCTGATTAAGGTTAGCCGTATTCAGACGATCAACTATTCCGTTATCGCGAAGGATATTGAGATGGACGCCATCCTTGCAGTTGCTCTTGGCGGTAACGCGTTGAGCGGTGGTAAGTTCAACATGGCTGCTTCCATTTTCGGTGCTTATGTTATTCAGTTCCTGACACAAACGCTTTACAGGTTCAAGGTATCTGCTGATGCGCTTCCGGCATATAAGGCTGTTGTCGTAATTGTCCTGGTTGTCATCAGTGCGCCGACAGTAAAAGAATGGTTTGGCAAAATGTCAAGGAAATTCAAGGTTAAGGAGGTAGCTTAGTATGTCAAATAATAAAACAAAAGCGTCCGGTAGTTTTCTTGATAAAATGAATAATCTTACCGACACGAACCTACTCCTTACAATTACTATTGTAATTTTCTTCCTGATGTACATTGGCGCTATGATTTTCCAGGGAGGGGGATTCTTAAAGCCCCAGCAGTTCTTTAACCTCTTGAATACGAATGCGGCGTTGATTGTCCTTGCCTGTGGGCTGAGCCTTGTTATGATTACCGGCGGGATTGATATCTCCGTTGGTGGTGTGACAGCGTTGGTAAGTATGTGCTGCGCAGTATATTTGGATAATATGGGCGGTAACGTGTTCGTGTCTGTGTTGGTTGCATTGGCAATTGGTCTTGCATTTGGCGCGTTCCAGGGATTTTTGGTTGCCTATCTGGACATCCAGCCGTTTATTGTAACCCTGGCAGGTATGTTCTTTGCCCGTGGTATGACGACGATTGTTAATACGAAGCCTTTCAACGTGGCAAATGAAGCTTTTGTAGCGTTGAAAAATGCCCGTGTTATTATACCAGGCATGGGATCTGTCAACAGAAAGGGCGATTATATTGACGCCTATGTTGAGATTGGCGTAATTGTGGCTATTCTTGTAGTAATTGTTATGTTCTGCCTGCTTAGATGGACAAAGCTTGGGCGTTCCTTCTATGCAGTCGGCGGTAACCGCCAGAGTGCGTTAATGCTTGGGATTAACGTAAAGAGAACTAGGTTCCTTTCCCATTTAATCTGCGGATTGCTGGCAGGAATCGGTGGCTATGTATACTTCCTCCACGTTGGTTCCGGTTCGCCATCACATGCGATGGGAGCCGAGATGGACGCTATCGCATCTTCCATTATCGGTGGTACGATGCTGACAGGTGGTGTTGGTAACATCGCTGGTACGCTTTTAGGTGTTTTATCCTTGGGTACAATCTTACAGATTGTATCAGCAGCAGGTCTTGGAGAAGCATGGTGGGTTGGCATTACACGTGCAGCTATGCTTTGCCTGTTCCTGATTGTACAGAGCGTGGTTATGGCACGTAAGAAGAAATAATCGTTTGGGATTAATATTATAAGGGTACATAAAAGCCCCACACCATTTGCGGTGTGGGGCTTTTGTATGAATGCGGCTTCTGACGCAAAATCTAATGGAATTTTTGTTGCTTTTTGCAAGGAAATTAGGTACAATAGAAATAGCATTTGTACAATATGGTTACATTGTACGTATTAAGTTATGAAGAAGGAGGAGAAGAATGAAGAAGAAACATCTATTAAAAACAGGCATTTCTGTGCTGTTGGCGTCGGCTATGATGATTACGTCCGTGCCGGCAACCAGCCGGGCTGCTGAGGCAGTGCAGGAAGGCACAGGGCCGGCTTTAGAGGCAGTGCAGGAGGACGTAGGAGCTACCGAGAGCCTGCAGCCGGGTTATTACCTGACCGTGTATTCCAGGACGACCTATTCTTATGCGGCAGGCAATACAGCCGGAGGGGCTAATTTGGATCAGGAAGCGCAGAGCGTATATTTTGCGGTCAGCAAGGATGGGAAGCAGTTTGATGTGCTCAACAGCGGCGGCGGCGTAATCTTTTCCAAGAATCCCAAGGGAACATGGAAGGTTACGAATCCCAAGGTATTTCAGGACGGCAATGGCGGCTTTACCGTAGTAGCGCCGGACGCCAATGCATCCAAGGGCATCCATGTATTTACATCTAAAGATGGGGTCCACTATTATGATGACGAGCTTGTAAAGTCCACAGACCTGGACGCAGAGGTTTTGGACAAAACGAAGTTCACTTTGATGCTTGATGGGCAGGACCTTCTGCAGACGGACAACACAATTACGCTGGGGAATGCGCTTGAATTGACAGAGGAACAGTATCATTATATTGTCAATAAATTGGGGACGGTTACCAACACAGGTTTGGAGACATTGGGCGGTTTATCTGTCATGACGTCTGATAAAGTGACGGAAGCTACGCTGGCAGAGAAGTACCCAAGCGTAAACGCTACATATAATGATGGTTCCACACAGAAATTTAACATTGACTGGACGGACGCGCTCAAGGGCGTTGATTTGACAAAAGCCGGTACTTATACGGTAAGTGGTCAGGTTGTCCAGCCCAAGTACCTGAACAACTTGAAGGAGCTGAATGGCAGCTCTCTTCCGGATGACGACCCGGACAATGCCAACCCTGAGTTCCCGGACAATTATGACCCGGCGACAGGCACAGTGTACTATGACCAGACCAAATTTATCGAGGGAATGGCAGACCCCTTTATTTACTGGGATGAAGTGAACGGATACTATTATATGACTTCCTCCTATTTCCCGGAGGAAGGCGACGCCGTTGATGGCAGCGATAAGACGGAGCAGTATGACCGCGTAGTATTGAGGCGCGGCCGGACCTTGGAAGAGCTGCAGACCAGGGCGAACCAGGTGACAATCTGGAAAGTCGCTAACCAGGGCTATATTGACAATGGGCAGGAGAAGCCGAGGGGCTATCGTTATATCTGGGCGCCGGAAATCCATCGTGTTGGCGACTGGTGGGTTGTTTACTTTACAGAGAGCCATTCTTCCAATGCATATGATATCTATAGCCATGCGCTTGTGCTTGATGGGAGCCTTGACCCCTATGAGGCGGCATTGTCTTTTGGTAAGGAAGAATCTCAGTGGCAGGATTATAAGATGTGCAAGGACGACAGCCTGGATGCCAGTGTTTCAGATCCTTTTGGCTTATCATTCTGCCTGGATATGACTTATTTTGAGGATGCAGTAAGCGGTACGCCGTATGTCATCTGGGCAGGCAAGCCTACGGCTTCTGTCGGCGGCAGCAGCACGGACTTGTTTATCGCTACAGTCAATAAAGATGAGCCGTGGAAGATTACTTCCGCTGCTACCCGCGTCACCTGTTCCGATTATGGATGGGAGCGTATTACTTACCATGTAAATGAAGGACCGACTGTTTTGCAGCGTGACGGCAATATTTTCATGTGTTATTCCGCAGCAGGGACGGGGTCTGAGTATTCTATCGGTATGTGCAAGGCGAAAGCGGGCAGTGATTTGCTGGATATCAACAATTGGACGAAGAGCCCGTACCCGTTGTTGGCGTCCCGTGATGTAAATGGCGAGGAAGGCCCAGGGCATAATTCCTTTACTGTGGACAAAGACGGAAATGATATCTTCGTGTACCATGCAAGGCCGACTTCCCATAATTATAAGAAGTGTGGGAAATACAATAGCCAGCCGTTAAATGATCCCTGCCGCCATGCGCGCCTGAAACGTGTGCACTGGTCAGCGGACGGTGAGCCAATCCTTAAGATGACTTATGAAAATGAGCTGAAAGATGAGAACAAGACAGTTTCACTGAAAATTACGGTTACAGAACCAAGCATTAGGCTGAGTAAGACCACGCTTGGCGTTGAGGCCGGCAAGAGCGCTACCCTGACAGCTACGGCAACTCCAGCGGGGGCAACAGTCACATGGAGGTCTGACAACACGAAGGTTGCAACTGTCAGCAATGGAAGAGTAACAGGTAAGAAAGCCGGGACGGCGACAATTACGGCGACAGCTTCTAATGGCAAGAAAGCAACCTGTAAAGTAACAGTTGTCAGCCTGAGCAAGACAAAGCATACGCTGGGCGTAGGTGAGAAATATACGCTGAAAGTAAACGGCACCAAGAAGAAAGTAACCTGGAAGAGCAGCAGCAGTAAAGTTGCAGCAGTCAGCGGTGGAAAGGTAACTGCTAAGAAGAAAGGCTCAGCAACCATCTCTGCGACTGTAGAGGGTGTAACGCTTAAATGTAAGGTTACCGTGAAAGCAGCCCCGAATAAACTGATATTAAAGAGCAAGAAGAAAGTAAGCTTGAAGAGGAATAAAACGTCCAAGATTAATGTGAGCCTGCCCAAGAACACAGCCGGTGCGCTCAAATACAAGAGCAGCAAGACAAAAGTTGCGACAGTAGACGCGAACGGCAAGATTAAGGCAAAGAAGAAAGGAACAGCAAAGATTACGGTTTCCGCAGTAAATAACAAGAAAGCGAAAGTGACGGTTACTGTAACGGTAAAATAAAGGGTACGGAGACAGCAACCAAAAGCGCAAAAGAATCCCCCGCCGGTTTAATAGCTGGCGGGGGATTTTTCTTTATCTTATAGGAAAGACCTTGTCACGCTAACGCGTGAAAGTATCTTTCCTATAAGATAAAAAATATGCGCACTCGCACGAAGGGAAATATGTCGCCAAGGCGACCGTGCTCGGCGCGGCAAATCGTCCAAGTCCCTCATGAATGAGGGATTTAGGGAGTTGATGCGGACTTGTCCGCTTTGTTCTCTTATAGGAAAGGCCTTGTCACGCTAAAGCGTGAAAGTGCCTCCCTATAAGATAAAAAATAATATGCGCACTCGTGCAAGAGGAAAAGTCACTGCGTGACTGCACCCGGCGCGGCGAGAAAAAACAATTATGCGCATTGGTTCAGATGTCGCCGAGAATGCGTATTTAGCGGTTGCTTCGTCTCCAGATATGCATTTTCTCCGCTTCTTTAATCAGTTCATCACGGAAATCGGGATGTGCCACTGAGATAATTGCTTCACACTTCTGCCAGGAAGATAATCCCTTGAGGTTTACCTTGCCGTATTCTGTAACCAGATAGTGGATATTGGCACGCGTATCAGTGACGATGGAACCGGGGTGCAATGTTGGCAGTATCCTTGATTTTAGTTCTCCGTCTTTGGTCTTGAAGGTAGAAGAACAGCAGATGAAGCTCTTGCCACCATTGGACAGGTATGCGCCCAGAACAAAATCCAACTGCCCGCCTGCGCCGCTGATTTGCTTAATACCGGAGGACTCGGAGCTGACCTGGCCGAACAAATCAATATCCACAGCATTATTGATGGACATGAAATTATCTAGGGCGGAGATAGAGCGGATATCATTCGTATAGCTGACAGGCGCGCTCAATAATTCCGGGTTCTCGTCCAGGTAATCGTACATTTTCTTGGTGCCTGCGCCAAATGCATAGGCCTGCCGGAAACGGTCAATGTTCTTTTTGGAGCCGTTAATCTTGCCGGCTCTGGCAATGTCCACAAAAGCATCCACATACATTTCCGTATGCACGCCTAAATCCTTCAAATCAGACTCAGCAATTAAAGAGCCTACTGCATTGGGCATGCCGCCGATGCCAAGCTGCAGACACGCGCCATTGGGTATCTCATCTACAATCAGTTTGGCAACCGCCTTGTCCACATCCGTAGCGGCGCCGCCACCGCCTAGCTCGCCAATGGCGGGGTTAGCGCCCTGTACGATATAG
>CATLBW010000067.1 GCA_949879775.1 uncultured Lachnospiraceae bacterium | reverse complement strand
GGCGGCTGCTATGTCCTCGGCGGCTTCGGGCGGCTGTTTGACACGGCGGCAATCCATAAGGAGGACGGGAGCGTCATTTTTGACGCGATTATCCCTTCCATGCTGTCTACGCTGCCGGATTTGCTTGTGGGCATCGTGATTGTGCTGGTGCTCTCGGCGTCCATGTCTACGTTGTCCTCGCTGGTGCTGACTTCAAGCTCCACGCTGACGCTGGATTTCTTGAAAGATAACATTGTGAAAAATATGAGCGAGAAGAAACAGATTTTATATATGAGAGTCCTGCTGGTATTCTTTATTGTCTGTTCCGTGGTGCTGGCTCTCTTCCCGCCGAAATCCATCGCGCAGTTTATTGCGCAGCTCATGGGCATTTCCTGGGGCGCGCTGGCGGGCGCATTCCTGGCCCCGTTCCTGTACGGCCTGTACTGGAAGGGCGTGACGAAAGGGGCTGTGTGGGCAAGCTTCGCCTGCGGGATAGGTATTACCGTGTCCAATATGTTCTTCTCCTACATTGCGTCACCGATTAACGCAGGTGCAATCGCTATGGTTGCCGGATTGATTGTTGTGCCGATTGTCAGCCTGCTGACGCCTAAGATGGCGAAGAAGGATGTCGATGAAATCTTTAGCTGTTTGGAGGAGCAGGTTACGGTGGATCAGAAGACAGCGCTGCCTAAGAGAAAATAGATGAATGGGCTTGGTGGATGAAAGGAGCGTATGGCATATGGAGGTTTTAGAAACGACAGAGAAAGAACAGGCAGCAATTATGATTGGTATTTATACGGATCTGCAAAGGATCCAGAAAGCGGAGGACCGAGACAAGGAATTATCTAACCAGCTTCGTAAGGCGAAAGCCAAATTAGAAGCTTTTGGAATTGTAACTGAGAATTTAATTATTGAGTAAATATATCACAGCATTAGGAAAATAGAAATCCGGACGATTCAAATAAATCTGAGTTGTCCGGGTTTCTTTTTAACTATGTTTGTTTAACCTGTTAATAAAAGATAGTATCATTAGTATGTCGTCATCATCAAGTTTCTTTAGCTCATCAATTACTTTGCCGATTAGGGGCGGGTTGTTCTGGCCGGTATCGAAAAATTCACAGGGGCTGATGCCAAAATATTCACAGATAGAAAAAAATTCATTCATGGAAGGCAGGGATTTGCCGGAGGAGATGTTATAGATGTATCCGCGGCTATGCCCTAAATCGTAGCTCATCTGATATTCGGACACGCCTTTTGCCAGACGCAATTGTGTAATCCGCTCCCTTACAAATTGGTCCAAATAATCACTCCTTTCCTCATTTTTCATATTTTAGATGTTATATAGGAATGAATAGCATAATTTAAAATGATATTTCTCTTGAAATAACATTTATAAAATGTTATAATTGCTAAAAATAAAGGAGGACTATGAAATGTTAAAAAGGAAGGAACGTTTGGCGGCGCTGCTGCTTGCCGCCGCAGTGTGCGTACAGGGAGTGTCGGCAGGAAGCGTTACGGCGTACGCAGAGGAAATGGCAGCACAGGGGATGGAACTTCAGGGAGAAGGCAGGGAGGCAGACGCCGATGGGTTCGATATTCGCCAAGGTAACCTGAATAATAATGATTTAACATTATATGGCTATACCGGGGACGCCAAGGAAGTGGTGATTCCGGATGGGGTAGGGACGATCATACAGTCAGCATTTTCCGGAAGCAATGTGACAAGCATAACCTTTCCGGCAAGCGTAAGGATGATATACCACTATGTAGGCATACCTGGTGACTTTAGGGGGTGCAATAATTTGGAAGAGGTAAATGTAGTCAGCGAGAATCCGTATTTAGCATCGGAAGACGGCGTATTGTACAACAAAGACAAGACACAACTGCTTTATTACCCGATTAAAAAATCATGCGTGTTGAATATTGCGGCAAATGTGGAATATATCTCAGCATATGAGATTAGTGGGCGCGGCGGGCTTAAATCAGTGAATTTAGACGCAGCTAATCCGAATTTTGCATATGAGGACGGCATTTTGACTAATAAGGATAAGACAAGTTTAATTGGCTACGTGCCGGAGCCGTCAGGTAGCATAGATATTCCGGAAAGCGTGACGGGAATTGAATATGGAGCGCTTTCCAATTGCCGGAAGCTGACAAGTGTGACGATTCCGGAAGGTGTAACGGATATTGCGTATAACGCATTTTCCTCTTGCGAAAACCTGGCAAGTGTGGTCATTCCGGAAAGCGTGACTAAGATCGGGTATAGCGCATTTGAGGGGTGCGGCAAATTGACCATTTATGGCAAGGCAGGCTCGTATGCGGAGACTTTTGCCAAGGATAATAAGATTCCATTCTCCACGGGCAAGCCAGCGCAGCCGACAGTTCCCGTTGCCAAAACAGCCCAGACATTGAAGCTTACCAAGTCCTACAGCAAAGCATATGGCAATAAGCCGTTCAGGCTGAATGCAAGGCTGAGCAAGGGGAATGGGAAACTGAGTTATGTAAGCTCGGACAAAAAGATTGCGGCTGTGAGTAAAAGCGGGACCGTAACCATCAAGGGGACGGGCGTTGCCGCTATCACAGTGACAGCGGCGGAGACAGCGCAGTATAAGAAAACTTCGGCAAAGGTACTGGTTAAGGTAAGCCCCGCCCAAATGGGCATCAAATCCGCAAAGGCTTTGGCGGGAAGGAAAATAAAAGTGAGCTGGAAAAGGGATGCAAAGGCGACTGGTTATGAAATCCTGTACAGCACAGATAAGAAGTTTAAGAATAAGAAAATGACAAAGAGCGCAATGGTAAAGAATAATAAGGCCACATCCACGACATTGAAGAAACTTACCAAGGGCAAGAAATATTATGTGAAAATCCGTGCGTACAAAAATGCAAAAATAAATGGCAAGGCGCAAAAATTATACGGTCCATGGAGCGGTGTGAAGAAGAGCGGAACCATTAAAAGGTAAACGATAGGCAGCGGCCGTTATGGCCGCTGTCACACCGCTTCCTGCAAGTGTCTCTGTGTTGCATTCCCATTAATGAAAGGGTGGATGTCCAGCCAATCATGAATGGGGGCAAGGGGGCCCTGATTTAAGGGCGGCAGGCAAAAATTCCCGTCCTTGGATGTCAAAGGCGCTTTCTTTTTTCCCACCCTCATCCTCCCAGGTAATGGTTGCCTGGGTGCGGTCTTTATTCAGGGAGAGGCCCCGATATAATTTTCCATTCAAATCAGAATATTCCCATGTTTTTTCGGTTGTGCCATCCAGGTAGAAAAGCGTGCAGCCTTGGATGGTTTCGATGCCGTTGGCGTCGATTTCAGTCGTAACCTGCAACGAATATTTCCCGGCTTCCACATAATGCCCTTGTGTCTTTGGGACAATGGCGTCATGGCTGTAATCCCCCTCTAAAGCCGTAATTTCCCCATTTTCATAGACGGGGTATTCGTAGATAGAAAACTCTTCGCCGAAAGCCAGCCGGGAAGTATCGCCATAATTAGCCGGGAGGTATGATTTTTCAAAATGCACATCCTCTAGGGGGCAGTATTCCGTGAAAATATAGTGGATGGTGCGGCTTTCTTCCATGAGCAGCGCGTATTCCCAGATATGGTTTTTGCTGACCGCTACATAGGCAGGGCAGGGAAAGTCCAAGCAGCCGTCAAAATAGGCTTGTTTGGTATGGGCGCCAATCTGTTTGCGGACAGAGCGGATGCGGGAAACTTCTTGTGTATAGTCGTCTGGCGTATAGGTGCAGGCAAGGTGGATCTGCGCGGTAGGGAAGTTAAAGGTGTCCCGCCAATAATAGTAGAATTCCGTGTCTGCGGCAGCCGGGTTAATTTTGTCAGGGAACAGCAAAAGCCCGCTGTGGATACGATTTTCCCAGCATTTGCCATAATCTGCGGCGTCCTCATAGACGGTAGGCGCAGGGCCGAGAAAGAACGCATATATGAGCCAGGTGAGAAGCCCCAGGCAGAGGAGGAAGCCTGCGGCAGCGCCGATCAGGATGGCAGGGAGCAGTTTCTTAAAAGCGTTTTTCCCAGAGGGCGGTGTGGCTGCAGGAAGTCCATAGCTTGGTCTGTTTTCGTTCATTTTAGCCTCCTTATATCATGGGTTGGTATCTGTTTGGTATTGGCAGTATGGTTTCGCCTGGTTTTTTGGCGGGGCGCCGAAGCTGCCGTAATCCAACGGAAGGTAGGATTCGTCGAATATGATTTCGTCCCGGGCAATATTTTCCAGGGAAATATATAAAATCCGCTGTTCCTTTTCTAAGAAGATGGCATATTCACAGGCGGTGTCGGAAAACAACATTGTATAGCAGGCAGGGAAAGCAAACAGCGATTGATCCAAGTCAGGTTGGGCGGCTGCCAAGAGCCGATGTTTTTCTGCCTCGTATGCTGCCGGCGTATAGCTGCAATCCAGATAAAGCTGCAGGGCGGTTAGGATGGAACTGCTGTCGCACTGGTAATTGTATTCATTTACAGATTTACAGCCGGATAAATCCTCAGGGAAAATAGTGAAACCGGAGATTCCCGTATAATCCTCCCATTGGCGGTATTTGGCGGGAGAATCCGTGTGGACATTTTGCTGCCTGGCGATGCGTTTCCATAAGTAATTTGTCCCGCAAACCATATTTATGGTAAGCAGCGCAAAGAGAAGGACGCCCAAAAATACCCCCAGGACTGTGGCGCAAAATAGTCTTTGGTAGCGTCTCAGGTAGGAGGCTTCCGCCAGATAGGAAGAAGCGGGCCTAGCGCCAGGCGCTAAGAGCTTTTGGCAGTGCGGGCATTCCTTCAGATGTGTTTCCACAAGTTCTGTGGAAGCCGGTGAAGTCAATCCTTCCAGGTAGGAGGGATATAAAGTTGTGGCAATGGAGCAGATAACATCGTGTTGTTTCATCATGGACCTCCCAAAGGCGATAGGCATTTATGCCAAGAGCACAAGGACGCCTGTTGCTGTAAGGATGGCGCAGGCAGCGCCAAAGGCAAGGCGTATATAGTATTTACGGCGAAAATGGATTGTCGGGACGGTGTGCGGGGCAGGCGTATGCTGGTTGAAATCCTCCAGCGCCATTTTCAGCAGGCTTTGGCAGTCTGCGCAGCATTTTACATGTTCTTCCACGAAAGCGAATGCGGGCATTTGCGAAAAGCCTTTTGCGCCCAAAGCAGGCTCGTCCTTGCGCCTTTGAGGGACAGGGGATGGCTTTGTTGCCTTGTATTCGGCATAGAAGGGCAGCAAATCTTCTACAATCTCACAAGTATGTTTTGCTAATAATTCAGATGACATCATCGCTTAGCGCCTCCTTTAATTTCTTGCGTCCGCGGAAAAAAGTAACCCGCGCCCAGTTTTCCGTATGCCCGAGGATGTCGCCGATTTCCCGAAAGGACAGTTCCCCTGCAAGCCGGTAAAGCAGTACCTTTTGGCTTATGGTTTCTTGCTGTTGGATTGCCTCAAGCGCTTTGCGGCTGCAAAGGCGGTTTAGGGCGGCGCTTTCCGTGTCAGATTTGGAGATAAGGTGATGTAAAAGAAAACCCTCAGGGTTTTGTTCCAGGGATGCTTCCAGGGAAATTTCATTCCTGTGCCGTTTTTTCTGCAGGTCATGCATCCATACATGCCTGGCTATCTGGCATAGCCAGGTGGGTATGGCGCATTCCCCGCGGAAGCGGTGCACGCTTTTCACAGCTTGGTAGAACGTCTCCTGGCACAGCTCTTCCGCTAAAGGGTCGTTTTGCCCAGTAAGGCAGCGCAGGTAGCGGTAAACAGTATGAAAATGTTGTTGGTAAATCTCTTCCATGTCCTGCATAGTGCGTCCTCCGGCAAATCGGATATCCTTTACAGCGGTTCTGTATTGTTAGTCCTTTGGGGAGAAGGTTCGTTACAGGGAATTTCAATTTGTATAATATAATCGTCAATGCGCTCAACGACCATCTCGTTGATGCCCATCTCATAAGAGCAGCCGGACAGGGTAAGCCCACGGTTTTTGGCAAATGCAAGGATTTCCTGGTAGCGTTTTGGAATTTTATCCCAGCTTCCTTTGTGGAAAGCCCGCAGGTATTGGCCGCCGGGCTGGATGTGCAGCCCCCCTTTTTGCGTTTGCCGCTGTTTGCTTCCAGGGAATCTTGTCGGTAGGTTATGTTGCTCCGCAAGGAAAGGGATTTCAATGAAAATTTTGCTATAGCCGTCAAAGTCGCCTCTATACAAGCGTTCGACGGGGATTATGGAGCCGTAATTGGCGTCATGGAGCCGCCCGAGGTGGTATTTTTCCGTCTCGGCGGTGACCATCTCCACCTCTTCCTCAAAAGAAGTGTGTTTGTCAATATCGACGGTAATCAGGCAGCGTTCTTCTTTCTCGATTATGCTGATTTCGGACAAATCCATCGTTAGTAACGTGGACATGTTTTGGCGGTGCTTGCAAAGCGTCTGGTTCACCGCCTGTAAATGGGTGATGGTGTGCGCTAAATCTTTTATTTTTTCGTCTAACAGGCTTTTCAGGCTGGCAGCGGAGCGGTTTTTCATAAAATCTTCTATTTCGCTCAGGGATACGTCCAATTCCCGCAGCAGCAGGATGGTTTCTAAGATGGGGCTTTGGCGGTAAGTGTAGCAGCGGTAGCCGTTTTCCGGGTTGATAAATGCGGGCTTAAACAGCCCGATTTCGTCATACCACATTAATGTTTTCTTGTTGATCCCGTGCATGGATGCAAATTGCCCGATTGTGAGCAGCTTGTCTTTTTTATTCATTTTCAAATTCCCCCTTGACCGTACAGTTACTGTATAGTTTATAGTACAATATACAGACAAGAAAAACAAGAGAGAAAAGAAAGGGAAAAGGTGGAAAAATGGGAAGTAAAAATGCGTATGAGAAACCAGTCACATTGCAAAATATTTTAAAATTTGCCATACCGACAATAGCCATGTCGCTGTTTATGTCTTTCTATACCATGGTTGACGGGCTGTTTGTCTCTAATATGATTGGCACAAACGCGCTGTCGGCAATCAACCTCACGGCGCCGGTTATCCAGCTTGTCACGGCAATATCCACGATGCTTGCGACCGGGGGGAGCGCGGTGATTATGAAAAAGATGGGCGAACAGAAGCAGGAAGAGGCAAAGGAGGATTTTACATTTTTAATCCTTGTCAATGTTTTTGTCGGGGCGGTAATGTGCGCGCTTGGGTATTTGGTCATGGAAAGGATTTTTGCCGGCATGGATTTATCCGCGGCTGTGGCGGGGTATTGTGTGGAATATTTGAGCCGCTATCTGCTGTTTACCATTCCGATTTTGCTGATGAACAATTTTACGCTCTATATGATAGCCAGTGAGAAAGCGACGCTTTCCCTCATTTGTTCCGTGGCAGGCGGCGTCTTGAACATTGTGCTTGACTA
Organism: uncultured Lachnospiraceae bacterium; assembly: GCA_949879775.1. GTDB lineage: Bacteria > Bacillota > Clostridia > Lachnospirales > Lachnospiraceae > Petralouisia. The sequence continues at coordinate 9,523 of CATLBW010000067.1, read as the reverse complement.
TTTGTTTATTGGCGTGTCCCATATGGGAATCAGCGGTGCGGCAATCGCCACGGGCATGGGCTATTCTGTGACGGCGGTTGTGGGCTTGTTTGTGTTCAGCAGGAAAAGCAGTTTCCTGCATTTTAAGAAACCGTCCTTTCGCCTGCGCGTCCTTATCCATGCGGCTGCCAACGGCTGCTCGGAAATGGCGACTGCGCTTGTCACAGGGATTATCACGTTGATGTTTAATTGGACAATGCTTCGTTACGTTGGTGAAAACGGCGTGGCTGCGGTAACAATCATTATGTATGTGCTGATGTTTGCAAGTTCCCTGTATACCGGGTACTCTTATGGCGTGGCGCCGATGCTCAGTTACTATCATGGGGAGCAGAACCATGGCAAGCTAAAAAAACTGGTAGCCGCCAGCCTGAACGTGATTGCTGTGCTCTCCATTTTGACGGCGTTGTTTTCCTTTTGCTTTACGAAGCCTTTGGTATCCATATTTGCCCGCCCGGATAACCCGGTATATGGACTGGCGGTGGCTGGAAATAGAATCTGTACCCTGGCGTTATTATTTATAGGTTTTAACATTTTTGCCAGCGGTATGTTTACAGCTCTGTCAAATGGCGTGGTCTCGGCTTTGCTGGCATTTTCCAGGTCTTTTGTATTTATGTTGGTGACGCTGCTCGTGCTGCCGGCAGTTTTCGGCGTCAGCGGAATTTGGCTGGCAACGCCTGTGGCGGAACTTTTGGCGGTGGCTTTGTCTGCCGGGATGTTTTTCAGGCACAGGAAACGGTATGGGTATTAAGGGGAGAGATTTTTAGGAAAGCCTGTCAATCCTGCTGGATTTGTGATAAAATGGAAAAATGATGATGAAGAATATAAAAGGAGTAAATCACGAATGGAAAACAGCGCCGATAAGATGAAAAAAATGGATGATATAGTAAAGGAATTGGGAATGGAAGAAGAAATGGACCGATTGGTAGATAGCTTTACAGATAATTTTATGGTTTCCGGAGAGGTCACGGAAGATTTGCAGGAGACTTTGCGACGTTCCCCAGACGCGCTGCTGGATATGATTTGGGACTGCATCGTCCGTAAGGAGCCTGCCGAAGAGGTGGAGAGGGACCGGAAGGAGGAGGAGCTATACCAGGCGATACAGGATGATTTGAAGGAAAATATCATCTATCTGGAACCGAAGAGGATCAAATTGTTTGTGAAGGTTGCGTATGGGATGCCGATTGACCTTAAGCATACTGCAACCGTAAATGAGGAATTTGTCCCTCGGGGATGGGTATTTAATTTTGTGGAAAATGGGGAATGCACACTGGTTGTCGGGAATGAGCTGATGCAGATTTTAAAAAGTATCCGGGGACCGGAAATGGAACTTAAATTCGCGTTTGCCTTTTATGTCAGAAGCGCCGTCAATATCTGCCTTAGCCTGTATGGCGTCATTAGCCGAGAGAAAATGAAGGAAATGTACCAGGTATTGATGGAGGGGACCGAAGGAGAACATGCGAAGCTGCAGGGCTGGGATATCACAGAGGCGCTTGACGCCATGGAAAAACAGGGGTTTTTCTGGTGTGACGATGATTATATCATCAGCCCCTATCTGCAGACGGAGGAAGAATACAAGGGGCTGCTGAAAGAGCAGAAGGGAAAAGATTATTATTTGCCGGATGATGATGTCATAGCCGGGTATGCCTGTGGGGGTTTTTTGCAGAAATCCCCAGAATACGAGGCGGTGCATAGCCGCCTGACAAGGGAATTAAAAGATTCCGATATGGCGGAAGAAATGCTTGGGGATATAGCCGGGTATGTCGTCAGGGATGGATGGGGCATACCGCGGATTATGGACTGCCTGTATGAATGGGACGTCATATTTGATGGCTCAAGGTCGGCAAACCGCCTGACGGCAGCGTTGAGCGAATGGCTCTATGTCATCCGCCGCTGGAGCGAATGCGGGCATAGCCGCAAAGAACTGCACAAAGTAAATGAAGAGCTGCAATATGTTGTGGCGGATGATAGGCCGAAGAAGAAAGCAGCCGAGCGTAAGGTGTACCCCAACGACCCCTGCCCCTGCGGAAGCGGCAGGAAATATAAAAAATGTTGCGGCAGATGAGTGTTTGTAAAAGCTGAAAGAGCGTAAAGGATGTGTAAGGGCAATGGATTTCAAGAAACTGATGATGTCAAAAGAATATGATTTCCTACGTAATAACCCACGGCTGGGAAGCCGTATGATACTGCTGGGCTTAGGCGGCAGTTATGCCTATGGGACGGAACAGGAAAACAGCGATATTGACTTTCGTGGGGTTACATTGCCGCTAACCTCTGATTTGTTAGGGATGACCAGTTTTGAGCAATATGAGGATGCGCATACGGACACGGTAATTTATTCCTTCAACAAAATTGTAAAATTGCTGCTAGAATGCAATCCCAATACATGTGAGATTTTGGGTTTGGAAGAGGGGCAATATTTGATTAAGACGCCGTTGGGGCAAGAACTGGTAGACAACAGCAGTTTGTTTCTGTCCAAGAGGGCGGCAAAGTCTTTTGGAGGATATGCCAGCGCGCAGCTTCGCAGGCTGCAAAACGCCATTGCCAGGGATTCCATGCCCCAGGCTGAGCGGGAACAGCATATTTTAAATTCCGTGCATAATGCCCTTGAAGATTTCCAGCGCAGGTATGGGGATTATGGGCATGGAACGATGAAGCTGTATGTGGATAAGGCGGTGACGCCGGGCCTGGAGACGGAAATTTTTGTGGACGCCGTGCAGTCCCATATGCCGCTTCGGGAGTTCCAGAAAATGTTCGGCGCCATGAACAATGTAATCCGCGATTATGATAAAATCGGCAAGCGCAATAAAAAGAAGGATGATAACCATCTCAACAAACATGCCATGCATTTAATCCGCTTATTCATGATGGCGATTGACATTTTAGAGCGGGGGCAGATTAAGACATACCGCAAGGACGATTTACCGCTGTTGATGAAAATCCGTTCAGGTGGTTTCATGCAGGAGGACGGAACCTTTGTCAGGGAGTTTTATGATATCCTTGCCGATTACGAGGGGCGTTTGCAGGAAGCGGCCCAAAAAAGCGCGCTGCCGGATAACCCGGATATGGATAAGGTGGAAGCATTTGTAGAATCTGTAAACAGAAGGGCGATAGAGGAAGATTATCCGTAAGGGATATATGAACCGAAAATATGAGGCAATAGAAAGCAGGTATCAGTGAGGGACATTAGAAAGGAAATCCAAGATAAACTACAAGATATAGAGGCATGGGAAAACGTGCAGATTATACTGGCAGTGGAGTCCGGCAGCCGGGCATGGGGATTTGCGTCTTCCGACAGTGATTACGATGTGCGTTTTATTTATGTGAGAAGCAGGGAAGATTACCTGAAATTAAATCCATACAAGGATGTAATCGAGTGGCAGTTAGATGAGGTCTTTGATATTAATGGCTGGGATTTGAAGAAAGCTCTTGTGCAGTTCCACCGCAGCAATACGACTTTGTTTGAATGGAGTAATTCGCCGATTGTCTATAAGAAGACGGTTTTGTGGGAGGAAATATATGAGAAGGCCATGGTATATTTTGCTGAGAAACCGGCAATCTGCCATTACTATGGCACAGCAAAAAGCGCTTATGAAAGGCATCTGTGCGGGGAACAGGTAAAGTATAAGAAATATTTTTATGCGTTAAGGCCGCTTCTTGCCTGCCAATATATTGAGCGCTACCATAAAATACCGCCGGTCTTGTTTGAGGAATTATTGCAGATGGAGCTTGCAAAGGGGCTGCGTCAGCAGATTAACCGGCTGCTGGAGGTGAAGAAGGTTACAAAAGAAAAAGATTTGAACCCACATATGCCAAAGATTATGGCGTTTATCCGTACGGAACTTGAGAGGCAGAAGCAGATTGTTGAGGGGATGGAAGATGACCGCCGGGGGGAATGGGATACGTTAAACGAACTTTTCTTGGATGTGCTCTTAAGATGAGCAGGTTTTGTGGAACCGAATTTAAAAATTTACGTTTGGGATGTAACAAGGCCAGCCGCCATAAATCTTGCGGCTGGCCCCGTATTTAGAGAGGTGTATGATTTTTCAATTGCGATATACCAGTTTTAGGGAGGTGCGTTATCCTTCAATTGCGATATATCGTTTTTCATCAACCTGTTTTGCCGGATCTTTTTTGGGGATTTGCAGCGTGAGGATTCCGTTTTCAAACTTTGCCTTTATCTCATCCTGGGTTAAATTCTCGCCCACGAAGAAGCTGCGGTTGAATGTCCCGTAATAACGCTCGCGCCGGATATATTTCCCCTCAGAGTCTTTCTCGTCGGCGTCTTGCCTGGTGGTTGCGCTGATCGTCAGGTAGCCGTCCTTTAATTCTGCTTTCAAATCTTCCTTTTTCACGCCTGGCAGGTCCATGGAAAGCTCATATCCTTGTCCTGTTTCCTTAACGTCTGTCCTCATCAGAGCCTGATTGCGGTCATAACCATGGTAGCGCGGCTCAAAGAAATCATCAAACAAATCTTTTGTAAAAATACTTGGCATTAACATAAATCATCGCTCCTTTTTATTTATAATTTGTAGGTTTAAAAGGTCTGGATGGTATTTCCGTTCCTTTTGTTACTAATGTTATAGCACAGATTATTAGCACTGTCAATAGGTGAGTGCTAAAATTGTGTGAAAATTTTGTGAAGTGTCAGGCTATATAGAGCGGGATATAATTAATAGTTACTGTTCACACAGGACTTTGCATTTACTGCAAAGTCCGTAAGAAAATGATTCAGGTATGAGCAAATCCCATTCGCGAAGCGAATTTTCATGGATTTGCGAATGTTACTGTGAACGGAGTGAACAGTAACATTAATATGTCCAAGCATAGATATTTTATGTTCAGTATTTGTAAAACAGGTCGAGGTGTGATATAATTATACGCGCCGAATTGCGCATAGACTACCATGCCATTGCAAAGCAATTCCTTGTACATAGATTACCATACCAACAGGAGGATATTATATGTCACAGAGAACAGACATCCATAAAGTATTGATTATAGGCTCGGGGCCTATTATTATTGGACAGGCCTGCGAGTTTGATTATTCCGGCACACAGGCATGTAAGGCTTTGAAAAAGCTGGGGTACGAGATTGTATTGGTGAATTCCAATCCAGCCACGATTATGACAGACCCGGAAATGGCCGACGTCACTTATATTGAGCCATTGAACAAGGAGCGTTTGGAGCAGATTATCGCCAAGGAACGTCCCGACGCGCTGCTGCCGAACCTCGGCGGGCAGTCCGGGCTTAATCTTTGTGCGGAGCTTGCGAGTGCGGGAATCCTGGACAAGTACCAGGTAAAGGTAATTGGCGTACAGGTAGACGCCATTGAACGCGGCGAAGACCGTATTGAGTTTAAGAACGCCATGGACGCGCTGGGCATAGAGATGGCGCGCAGCGAGGTGGCGTATTCGGTGGAAGAGGCATTGCAGATTGCCGACAGGCTTGGTTACCCGGTTGTGCTTCGCCCGGCTTATACCATGGGCGGCGCCGGCGGCGGGCTGGTATACAATAAGGATGAGCTGCGTCTTGTCTGTGCAAGAGGCTTGCAGGCAAGCCTGGTAGGGCAGGTTTTGGTAGAGGAATCCATTTTAGGCTGGGAAGAGCTGGAGCTTGAAGTGGTGCGTGACGCAGAAGGAAATATGATTACCGTCTGCTTTATTGAGAATATTGACCCCATGGGCGTGCATACCGGCGATTCATTCTGTGCAGCTCCGATGCTGACAATCTCCGAGGATTTACAGAGGCGGCTGCAAGAACAGGCGTACCGTATTGTGGAGTCTGTACAAGTTATTGGCGGGACAAATGTGCAGTTTGCCCATGACCCGGTGAGCGACCGCATTATTGTAATAGAAATTAACCCCAGGACGTCTCGGTCCTCTGCGCTCGCTTCCAAGGCGACGGGCTTTCCAATTGCTCTAGTCAGCGCGATGCTGGCGTCCGGGCTGACCTTGAAAGATATCCCCTGCGGCACGTATGGTCCTTGGGATAAAGATGTGCCGGACGGCGATTATGTAGTGATTAAGTTTGCCCGCTGGGCATTTGAGAAGTTTAAAGGTGTAGAAGACAAGCTGGGCACGCAGATGCGCGCCGTAGGCGAGGTTATGAGTATTGGCAAGAATTATAAGGAAGCGTTCCAGAAAGCTATCCGTTCGCTGGAGACGGGGCGCTACGGCTTAGGTCAGGTGCCCAAGCTGGAGGAGAAATCGAAAGAACAGCTTTTGCAGATGCTTTTAACACCGTCCAGTGAACGTCACTTTGCCATGTATGAGGCTTTGAAAAAGGGCGCAACGATCGAAGAATTACATGAGATTACCCATGTGAAGACATGGTTTATTGAGCAGATGAAAGAATTAGTAGAAGAGGAGCAGGAAATCCTTGCATCAAAAGGCAGCCTTCCCAATGACCAGTTGCTGATTAAGGCAAAGAAGGATGGATTTTCTGACAAGTACCTGAGTATTTTGCTGGATATTTCGGAACAAGAGATTCGTGAGCAGCGTATGAAATTAGGCGTGGAGGAAGCCTGGGAGGGCGTGCATGTGAGCGGCACCGAGGACAGCGCTTATTATTATTCCACCTACAATGCGCCGGACAGCAACCCCGTCCGCAACGATAAGCCTAAGATTATGATTTTGGGCGGAGGCCCGAACCGTATCGGGCAGGGAATTGAATTTGACTATTGCTGCGTACACGCTTCCTTAGCATTGAAGAAGATGGGATTTGAGACGATTATTGTCAACTGTAACCCAGAGACGGTTTCTACGGACTATGATACTTCGGACAAGTTGTATTTTGAGCCGTTGACGCTGGAAGATGTGCTAAGTATCTATAAAAAAGAGCAGCCGGTAGGTGTGATTGCTCAGTTTGGCGGTCAGACGCCTTTGAATTTGGCGGCTGATTTGGAGAAAAACGGTGTGAAGATTCTTGGCACGGCACCGTCTGTGATAGATTTGGCGGAAGATAGAGACTTGTTCCGCGCTATGATGGATAAGCTGGAAATCCCCATGCCAGAATCCGGCATGGCAGTTACTGTGGAAGAGGCTTTGGAGATTGCCCATAAGATTGGCTATCCGGTGATGGTGCGCCCCTCCTATGTATTGGGCGGTCGCGGCATGGAGGTTGTGTACAATGACGCGAACCTGACCTCGTATATGGAGGCGGCAATCGGCGTGACGCCGGACCGCCCGATTCTGATTGACCGTTTCCTCAACCATGCGCTTGAGTGTGAGGCGGACGCTATCAGCGATGGCACGCACGCCTTTGTGCCTGCGGTTATGGAGCATATTGAGCTTGCGGGGGTCCACTCCGGCGACTCTGCCTGTATTATCCCCTCGAAACATATCTCTGAGGAGAATGTGGCGACGATCAAGGAGTATACGAGGAAGATTGCCGAGGAGATGCATGTGCGCGGGTTGATGAACATGCAGTATGCGATTGAGAATGATAAGGTGTATGTATTAGAGGCGAACCCCAGAGCGTCCAGGACGGTGCCTTTGGTATCAAAAGTATGCAATATTCGTATGGTTCCGCTGGCGACAGAGATTATTACTTCTGAAATTACCGGAAAACCTTCACCGGTGCCCGGTTTGAAAGAGCAGGATATTCCTTACTATGGCGTGAAAGAAGCGGTATTTCCCTTCAATATGTTCCAGGAGGTTGATCCTGTCCTTGGGCCGGAAATGCGTTCTACCGGAGAAGTGCTGGGACTTGCAGAATCGGCAGGCGAAGCGTTCTTTAAGGCGCAGGAGGCGACCCAGACCAGGCTGCCGCTTAGCGGTACAGTCTTAATCAGCGTCAACCGCAAGGATAAGGCTGAGGTCGTTGAAGTAGGTAAGGACTTCCAGAAAGCAGGGTTTAAGATTCTTGCTACGGGAAATACCTGCAAATTATTACAGGAGGCAGGGATAGAAGCAGAACTTGTGAAGAAGCTCCATGAGGGCAGGCCGAATTTGCTGGACCTGATTACGAATGGAGATATTGATTTGATTATCAATTCTCCGGTAGGGGAAGACAGCAAGCATGATGACAGCTATCTGCGTAAAGCTGCGATTAAGGCTAAGGTGCCTTATATGACAACGATTGCGGCAGCCAAGGCGACTGCCGAGGGCATCCTGCAAGTGCAGAAGAAAGGCAATGGAGAAGTACACGCAGTGCAGACGCTTCATGCGCGGATTCAGCCGAAATAATATGCAGGCAACGTAATATTATTAATCTGTGGTATCGCGTCGGATTAAGATAGGCGTGATCTGTCGATGAATGGGTTCCCTTAATGGTTTGGGAACCCTTTTTTTCATTTCTTCCATTTGTAATATCAGTAGTTCCATGGCATTTTGCACCATCTTTTCAATTTGCTGCCCGACTGTGGTAATGGGGTAGATGGCTTCGCTGGCGATGGGTGAATCGTCGAAGCCGACAATGCGGTAATTTGGGGGGAAGCTGCCGTATTGTCGGATTACGCTATTGAGAAAAATGTTGGCGTAAGTATCATTTGCGAGAAAGACGCCTTTTTTTTCACCGTCCATCTGCTCAATTTGTTGAAAAATTAGGCCTATTTGTGTTACTGTGCTGGCATAAGAATCACCGAAATCAGCAGTAATGATTTCATAGGGAATATTATTTGCCTTGCAGGTATCTTCAAAGCCTTTGATTCTGCCGTAAGCCGGGATGTATTTTGGCGTATTGGAATTGATATGGATGAGTTTGGAACAGTGATTCTTGATAAGCAGGCTGGTAGCCTGGACGCCTCCCATGTAATTGTCTGTACTTACGCCGCAGACATGCTCGGATTCCCGTTCAATGGTGACGATAGGCACATGGTAAGCAGCCAGTTCTTTGGAAGTCATTGTGTGGCTCAGTACAATGAGCCCTTCTATTTTATAGGCGAGCAGTTCGTTGATATAATTTTGTTCTGTTTCTTTGTCGTTGTCGCTGACGAATACCAGGAATTTGTAATGATGCTGTCTGTAGGTGGACAAAATCTGGTTGAGCATTTCTGCATAATAATGGAGATATAAGTTGGGAACAATAATGCCGATAAACTCGCTTTTGCCGTTTGCAAGAACTTTCGCCAATTTATTTTCCTGATAGCCAAGTTCCTCTAATGCGTTGGCTATTTTTTGCTGATTTTCTATCGTCAGGGAATCTGGGTTGTTAAAATATCTGGAAATGGTAGTTTTTGAAAAATTCGTATATGCTGCGATGTCCGCAAATGTCACTTTTTTTGATTTCATAGTATACTCCGTTTTCTGAAATATTTTTCTATCGGAATTCCAAAGATAAATAGAATTCTTTTTTATTATAACAATGGAATGTGGGAAAATCAATCAAAATATAACTGGTAAAGGAACCGGTTCTTTTTTGTAAAAAACTTGTTGACAAAAGTGATGCCTGGGTGTATTATAACTGTAAAGTTACCGGTTACTTAACTAGTTACATAACTGGTTATGTGGTGAAGCAAAGATGAAAATTTAAGGGTAATGTCATG
>CATLBW010000066.1 GCA_949879775.1 uncultured Lachnospiraceae bacterium | reverse complement strand
AAGGCCATCATTACAGGGAGCGTGATGGAAGTCGCCATCATCTGTGTGGCGCAAAATGTGCCGATTGCCGCGCCGATGAGCAGGGAAATCAGGATGCCGGCTGCCAGGATGAGCAGAAAGGCGAGGCGCCCTTGTGCGGTAAATGTGCCGGCTGCGCAGATGACCGCCGCGCCTGCCATGCAGATGGACCACACATAAATGCCGACGCCCAGCAAGTATTCATAAGGCTTTACGTTTGACATCATCAATACGCGGAGCGTGTTTTTCTCATTTTCTTCAGAAATGATGGCCGCCATGCTTGTCAAGGGGGCCATGACTATGTACATGGCGGCAAATAGGTTTACGAAGAAGTTTTTGGGCATCCCTTCGATTTTGATGGAGTTGGACATAATCAGCGTAAAAATAGGGAGCATGATAAATTGGATGAAAATGGTTTTATTTTTCAGCGTGTCCTTGAGTTGTTTTTTTAAGATAGCTATTGTATTATTCATATTCGCCCAGCTCCTTTCCGGTAAGCTCGATAAAGACGGTTTCCAGTGTCGGTTCTGTTGAGTGGATGGAGGCAACCATATTACGTTCAAGGTATTCTTTGACAGGCAGCGCCGATGCGCTGCCGTTTTCCAATAGGATGTCCCTTCCGTCTGTCAGCGTGATTTTTAGTTTGTTCAAGTGGTTGTATTTCCTGCAGATATCCGAGGGGTTCCCCATGTCTATAATCCTCCCTTGGTAAAGCAGCGCCACGCGGTCGCAGAGGCTTTGCGCTTCAAACATATTGTGGGTAGTGAGCAAAAGGGTGCATCCCAGCTCCCGTTGCTTGTTAAGCGTACAGTGTATCTTTCTTGTCGTGGCTGGGTCAAGCCCTGCGGTCGGCTCGTCGAGGAAAAGGACAGGTGCGTCGTTCATCAAGGCCCTTGCCAGCGACAGGCGGTTTTTCATGCCTTTAGAAAGCTTAGAGACGGGCTTTTTCCTGTCTTCGTACAGTCCGATGCCTTGTAAGATATCATTTATTTTCCGGTGGGGGACATGGAGGATATCTGCATAAAAGGACAGGTTGCTGTATATTGACAGGCGCTCATACAGCCCTAAGCAGTCCATCATGGCGCCGATTTGCCTGCGTTCATGGGAACTTAATTTCCGGCTGTCCCTGCCGAGTAAGCTGGCAGTCCCGCTATCCTGCGAAAGCTGCCCGGTCAGAATTTTTATGAGGGTGGTTTTGCCCGCGCCCGAAGGGCCCAGCAGGCCAAAGATTTCCCCTTTTTGCACTTGAAAGCTTACCCCGTCTAAGACCCGGCGGCCGGCGAAGCTGTGGCATAGGTTTTGTGCTTTTATCATTTTAGTTGTCCTCCTTTTTCTTTCAGGCGTTTTAAGGCCTCATCCATACGTCTGTTTTCTGTTTTTTCTTTTAGCGCCATTACCAGGTAGCTTCCCACGAATGACAGCCCGAAGCAGAGAAAGAACATTGCCCAAGGCTGCCACATGTCTATGGGGAACCAACGGAATGCAGCCGCAAAAGCGGCGATTATGGCGATAATCACTGCCAGCATGCTGACTGTCCTTAACCAGATGGGCATGGTTTTGATGAACCTGTCCGTAAAAAATAAGAGCTGCGCTCCTGTAATCAGGCAGGAGACGCACAGGAACTGAAAGCAAATCCCAGCCGGGAGGCCGCGTTTCCCAAGCGCAAATATGGCGGAGACATTTTGTGCGGAGTCTCCGACAGCCAGGCAGAATATGTTCAGCAGCAGCATCGTAAAGCCAAATATGGTAAAAATCTGTGCCAGATAGTCAAAAACCGTCTTCTTTTCTTCCATAAATCAAACCACTCCTAATCTCTTTTTTAATTCATCCGCATATTGCCTGGAAGCGATAATCTGCTCCCCGTTCGACATGGTAATGCGGATTCTCCTGTTAATCTCGGCCCGCAGCGACTGGATATCCTGTAAGCGCACGAGGAAAGATTTGCTTACACGCAAAAAACCGTATTCTTCGAGCCGTCCTGCCAATTCATAAAGCCGGAAATCAGACTCATATACTTCATTGCAGGTGTATATGAAACATTTTCTGTCCACGCTCTCAATGTAGATAACCTGCGCTAAATCCAGCAGATAGATTTCCCCGTCCTTTTTTACGGTCAATTGATGGTTTACCATCCGCAGCGACGCAAGGATTTTCTCCACATCGGGGGTCAATTGCTTACAGGTAACCGCAATGCTCAAGCCTTCCGCCTGTTCATCCACGATAATCTCTATTTTCAAAGTCTCACCGCCCTTCTTCACTTATTATACGCAATACTTGCAGCTTATCAATCATCAAGCGCGCAGGATGCCGTATTTCCTGCATAAGTTGCAATATAGGGAAGATGTGCTATACTGTAATGAAACGGTTTGGAGGAAGGATAGCAGGATGGATATGCAAATGAGAATGCAGGGGCTGGCGCTTTCCCTGCGGGAATTAAATATTGCCAGGGACGAGGACGCGGAGCGTTTTGTTATGGAAGATGGGCTGACGGAGCTTTTAGACGGCTTGTACCGTTATGGCGTGCAGATTATCAATCTGGACATGTTTGGCGCTGACTGCGGGGAAAAGCTGCTGGCATTGCTCAAATTCCACAACCTTAAGCCTGAATGCTGCCTGCTGCTGGCGGCGACAGACCATGTCCTCTCTATTATAGAAGGGATGGGGATGGCGTCGCTTGGTTATTTGAACCCAAGGATTCCCGGGCAGAAGCTTTCCGCGGCAAAGATGGTGGTTGAAAGTTTTGAGGAAGTGGATTTCCATTTCCTGGAACGCGTGTACCAGCGGGAGCATGGTATTCCCTGGACGGTGATAGAGACTAAGCGGTGCTTCCTGCGTGAAATGACACTGGCGGATTTGGATGGGCTGTATAAGGTTTATGAGGGCAAAAGCATCACACGGTATATGGAAGGGCTGTATGAGGACCGGGCTAAGGAGGAAGAATATACTAGGGCATATATTGAAAATATGTATCATTTCTATGGCTATGGCATGTGGCTGGCGATAGACAAATGCAGCGGGCGGCTTATTGGGCGGGCAGGGCTTAATTGCCTAAAGCTTCATGGGGAACCGGCGCTGGAGATGGGATATGTAATCGGAGAGGAATTTCAAAACCAGGGCTATGCCACTGAATTGTGCCGGGGCATCGTGCATTACGCGCAGGAAGGCACGGAGTTTGAACAACTGCACTGCCTGATCCATAAAGATAACAAGGTTTCCATCCATCTTGCTGAAAATCTGGGGTTTTCCTGGCAGGAAGAGCTGGAAATCCAGGGAAATACGCTGCAAAGGTACACGAAATTGATTGGATGAAAAAGAAAACGTTGCTTTTTTTGAAAATTTTATCTATAATGTAGATTACTACAATTTTACGAGGACGGCAGAATAGGCGGGATGGTGAGATGCTTATGGAAGATAGGAAGAATATTGAGCTGGAAGAACAGCGGGAAGTGGAAGCGCAGGAGGGGCATATTAAGCCCACGAAGGAGTTTGTCAGCCCCAAGAGCCTGTATGAAGAGCTGATTGCGAGCGTGAGGCGTTATCACCCTTCGACGGATATTTCACTGATTCAAAAAGCATACGAGATTGCGGATGCGGCACACCAAGGACAGGTGCGTAAGTCAGGCGAGGCGTATATTATCCATCCGCTGTGCGTGGCGATTATCCTTGCGGAGCTTGAGCTGGACAAAGAGACGATTGTGGCGGGCATCCTCCATGACGTCGTGGAAGATACCGTCATGACAGAAGAAGAGATTGCCAGCGAGTTCAGTGAGGAAGTAGCCCTTTTGGTTGATGGGGTCACTAAGCTGGGGCAGTTGCCTTATGATGCGGATAAGGTTGAGGTCCAGGCTGAGAATATGCGCAAGATGTTCCTTGCCATGGCCAAGGACATCCGTGTGATATTGATTAAGCTTGCCGACCGCCTTCATAATATGCGTACCCTCAAGTATATGAGGCCGGAGAAGCAGAGGGAGAAGGCGAGGGAGACGATGGATATCTATGCCCCTATCGCGCAGCGCCTTGGCATTTCGAAGATTAAGATTGAGCTTGACGACCTTTCCTTGAAGTACCTTGAGCCGGAAGCCTATTACGACCTGGTGGAGAAGATAGCCCTCAGGAAGAGCACGCGGGAGGAATATGTAGAGCAGCTTGTAGGCGAGGTGAAGCAGCATATTTCCAAGGCGGGCATTAAGGCGGCTATTGATGGCCGCGCAAAGCATTTCTTTAGTATCTATAAGAAAATGGTGAACCAGGATAAGACACTGGACCAGATTTTTGATTTGTTTGCAATACGTATTATTGTAAAGTCGGTCAGGGACTGCTATGCAGCCCTTGGCGTAATCCATGAGATGTATAAGCCGATACCAGGCAGGTTTAAAGATTATATTGCAATGCCTAAGCCCAATATGTACCAGTCGTTGCATACTTCGCTGATTGGGCCTAACGGGCAGCCTTTTGAAATCCAGATCCGTACGTTTGAGATGCACCGCACGGCGGAATACGGCATTGCCGCCCACTGGAAGTACAAGGAAGCCGCGAACGGCAACAAGACGGAAGAGAAGACGCAGGAGGAGGCTAAATTAAGCTGGCTCAAGCAGATTTTAGAGTGGCAGAAGGATATGTCTGATAACCGTGAATTTATGAGCCTTCTGAAAAGCGATTTAGATTTATTCTCTGATACGGTGTTCTGTTTTACGCCCACAGGCGACGTGAAAAACTTGCCCAAAGGCTCCACGCCTATAGATTTTGCATACAGCATCCATTCTGCGGTGGGCAATAAAATGATCGGGGCCAAGGTCAATGGCAGGTTAGTCAATATTGACTATGTGATACAAAACGGGGACCGCATTGAGGTCCTGACTTCGCAGAATTCGCGGGGACCCAGCCGTGACTGGCTTAATATTGTCAAGAGCACGCAGGCGAAGAGTAAGATTAACCAATGGTTCCGCAGTGAATTTAAGGAAGAGAATATTTCCAAAGGAAAGGAGCTGCTGGCCCAGTACTGCAAGTCCAAAGGCATTAACTGGCCAGATGTGAACCAGCCTTCCTACCAAAACCGCATTATGCGCAAATACGGTTTCCGGGATTGGGATTCCGTATTGGCGGCCATAGGGCATGGCGGGCTTAAGGAAGGGCAGATTATCAATAAAATGCTGGAATATTACCAGGAGGACCATTCGCTTGCCCTTACGGACGACGATGTCCTTAGGATTGTGGAGGGCGGCGCAGGCAGCCTGTCTTCCGGCGGCAATAAGGAGAGGCATGGCGGCACGCATTCTAAGAGCGGGATTGTCGTGAAAGGGATTGACGATATGGCGGTGCGTTTCTCACGCTGCTGCGCGCCAGTGCCAGGTGATGAGATTGTCGGTTTTGTCACCAGGGGGAGGGGGATTTCCATCCACCGCACAGACTGTATCAATATCCTCAACCTGTCTGAGCTGGACAGGGAACGTCTCCTGGACGCGGAATGGCAGACCGGGGACAGCAGTGAGAGATGTTATATGGCGGAGATTAAGCTCTATGGCAATAACCGCACCGGCCTTCTGGTAGATATTACCAAAGCGCTGACAGAGCGCCAGATCGATATAGATTCTGTACATTCGTCCACCAGCAAACAGGGGATTGCCACCATTACGCTGGCTTTCCGCACCAAGGGCAAAGATGAGCTGAACAGCCTGGTAGAGAAGCTGCGGCAGGTGGAGAGCATTATTGATATAGAGAGGACCAGAGGCTGACAGAAGGTATAAGCAAGGGGATATTCCGGCGCACAACCGGAATATCCCCTTGCTGCCTGCAAAGCTAAGTGGTTTATCCCTCTTTGATGATGAAAAGAAAGCCTGTAAAGCCAAATACCCCGCAGCTCTGCCGTGCATCAAGATTGATGCCCCACAGAGCCGCGGGGTATTCGACCCCTCGCCGGGGTTTGCCTGCCCTTCTGTGAAGGGCAGATAAGCCTTGCGGCAGTCGCCAAATATCCGTGCGGGCACGGCTGCTTGGCCCCCTCGCCCGCGGGAATAAAAAAATCGGGGTAACAGGATTCGAACCTGCGACCTCACGGCCCCCAGCCGTGCGCTCTAGCCAAGCTGAGCCATACCCCGAAACAAATGATATTTTATCATACGGGGTGGGTGATGTCAACCATTAAATCCCAAAAACAAAAAAATTGTCTGTTATTATGACTAATTATTTGACTTTGCGTGAAATAGATTTATAATAAGAGAGACGACAGAAGAGGAAGGCTGTTTATTATGGAAAGGACAAAGAAGCCAGGGGTTGGCTGGCTGGGAGTATGGTTTGCATCTGGGGTTATTCTGACGCTTCTTTTAATATATTTAGGGCTGGCTCTTTATTACTGCACGCATTTCCTGCCGGGGACGGTGATCAATGGCGTGGCCGTGTCCGGGGATACGGTTAAGGATGTGGAGTGGAAGATTACGCAGGAGATTGAGAAGTATGAGATTGAGGTAAAGGCGCGTCAAGGGGTATCGGAAGTCATTGCAGGCACGGACATAGGGGTCATGCCGATTTTTGATGGAAGTTTGGAATTGGAGCTGCAAGGGCAGAACTGCTTTGCATGGCCGTTCGCGTTCCTGCATGAAACGGTAATCGAAGTGGCGACTATGGTGGATTATAATGAGGAGCAGCTCAAACGCCGGGTAAGCAAGCTCGCGGCTATGGATAAGGACAAGATGCAGCCCCCTAAAGACGCCAGGGTTTCGGATTATTCCAAAGAGGATATGTACACAATCATCCCGGAGGAAAAGGGGACGAAAGTTAAAAAGAAAAAGTTCCTTAGGGAGCTGAGGCGTGCGATTGTAAAGCTTGAGGATTCCATTTCTTTGGATAAAGAGGAGTGTTATGTGGAACCTAAGGTTACTGCCAGGTCGAAGAAGTTAAAGAAGCTTGTGAAGGATATGAACCATTATGTGCAGGCCAAGATAACATATCTGTTTGGCGAGGAAGAGCAGGTTTTGGATGGTGAGGAAATCAGCCAATGGCTTTTGGTGGACGATAAGCTAAAGGTTGGGGTTTCCCGGGAGCAGGTTGCCGCTTATGTGGACCGTCTGGCGGATAATTGGGATACAGCGGGGAAGGCCCGGAAGTTTAAGACTTCCTACGGGAAGAAGGTAAACATTGATGGAGGGGACTATGGCTGGAAGATTGACCGTGAGAAAGAGACGGAGGCGCTGGCAGGGCTGGTAGAGGCAGGGGAGACAGTCTCGCGGGAGCCGGAGTATGAGAAAACGGCGAACAGCCCGGGCAGGAAAGACTATGGGGATACTTATGTGGAGGTCAACCTTACGGCGCAGCATTTGATCTATTATAAAGATGGGGAGATGGTTGTGGAATCTGACTTTGTGTCGGGGAATGAGGCGAAGGGCTGGAGCACCCCGACAGGGACATTTGCCCTCTACTATAAGGAGCGGAACAGGACGTTAAGGGGACAGGGCTATGCCAGCCCGGTGTCTTTTTGGATGCCGTTTAACGGCGGCGTGGGGTTCCATGATGCAAAATGGCGGGGAAGCTTTGGCGGGGATTATTATAAGCAGCGTGGCTCCCACGGCTGTATCAACCTGCCCTACAGCGCGGCAAAGACGCTTTACGACAACATAGAGAGCGGCTGTGTTGTGTTAGTATATACTCTGCCTGGGACGGAAGGCAAAGCGCCACAGATTTGAGAAGCGGGGTGTAGTGATGGAGCAGTCAAATGAGAGAAAACTGACAATTTCAGATGTAGCGGAGGCGCTTGGCGTGTCAAAGACTACTGTTTCGAGGGCTATTTCCGGCAAAGGGAGGATTGGCAAGGATACAAGGGAACGTGTCCTGGCTTATATTGAGGAGCATAATTATAAGCCAAATGTCCTTGCCAAGGGGTTGGCGCAGTTAAAAACATACAATATCGGGGTCATGCTGCCGGAAGATTATACGGTGGTGGACCTGCCTTTTTTCCAATCCTGCCTGGTGGGCATTGAGGAGACGGCAATCAGCCTGGATTACGACATCCTGCTTACGATGAGCCGGGGGAGGGATTGCGCCCAGCTTGTGCGTATGGTGGAGAACCACAAAGTGGATGGGGTGATCCTCATGCGTACATTTACGGAGGACGCGCATGTAGAATATTTAAAGTCGCAGAATATCCCATTCGTTACTGTGGGGAGCAGTAATTATGAGAATGTTGTCCAGGTGGACAATGACCATCATGCCGCCTGCCGCGAGCTGGTTTCCATCCTGCTGATGAAGCAGATGAAGCGTATAGGCCTGATAGGGGGGGCTGAGACGCATGTAGTGACGCAGAGCAGGCTTCAGGGCTACCTTGACGCATACGAGGAGGCAGGCATACCTGTCAACCGGGAGATTATCCATGTGAATATAGAAAAAGAGATTATGGTAGAGCGTGCCGTGGAGAAGCTCTTAGAGGAAGGGGTGGATTGTATCGTGTGTATGGATGATGCAGTCTGCATCCATGTGCTGAATAAGCTGCGCAGGGAAAAGGTTTCCATTCCGGGGCAGATGAAGGTGGCGTCTTTTTATGACAGCTCCATCCTGGAGAACAACCTTCCTTCTATCACGTCGCTTTCCTTTAATGCGAGGGACCTGGGGACGGTAGCCTGCAAGGTATTGATGGAGCTAATAGATGGCAATGCGGTTAAGCCGAGGACGCTGCTTGGTTACGAGGTAATCCTCAAAGATTCTACTAAATAGAAAATTTAGTAAACACTGTCGGTAAAATACGACAAAAAATTAAAATATTTACCAATTAATTCAGTAAAAGGAAGAAAAGCCTTGCCATGCCTTGGTTTTACATAGGTTTTAACCATTTGGCGGAGCGATTGGGAGAGGAAAAGCGGCTGTATTATAGTTGATTATAACGGAATAATCCCTTAGATGGGAAAGAAACTTAGTAATAATGACGAAAATTTGTTAGACAGAATATACAAAAAAGCAAGTAAAAAACTGGAAAGTGTTGACATTGACATCAAAACCTTTATTTGGTAAACTTAAATCGTAGAGCAACCGTTTGCGCAATATAATGCGCATTGGCAAAAAAACATAAAGTTTTCACGGGAGGGAAACCAATATGAAAAGAAAAATTTTAAGCGCATTGCTCTGTGTAGCAATGACAGCAACAATGTTGGCTGGCTGCGGCGGCGGTTCCGGCGACAACGCTGATGACAAGAAAGCAGAGACAACTGATGACGCAGCAGGAGACGAGGCGGCAGGCGATGACGCAGCAGGAGACGAGGCGGCAGACGACGCAGCAGGAGATGAGGCGGCAGGCGATGATGCAGCAGGCGGCAACAAGCTGACCGTATGGTGCTGGGACCCGGCGTTTAACATCTTCTCGATGGAAGAGGCTGGCAAGGTTTATCAGGCAGACCACTCTGATTTAAGTGTTGAAGTTACTGAGACTCCTTGGGACGATATCCAGACCAAGCTGACAACGGCTGCAACCTCTGGGGACTTATCCACATTACCGGACATTATCCTTGTGCAGGATAACGCATTCCAGAAGAACGTTATCTCCTATCCGGAAGCATTCCTTGATTTGACAGACAGCGGCATTGACTTAAAGCAGTTTAGTGAGGCTAAGACAGCTTATTCTGTAGTAGAAGGCAAGAATTATGGTGTTCCGTTTGATAACGGTGCTGCTATCGCAGCTTACAGGACAGACATTTTGGAGCAGGCTGGGATGACGATTGACGATTTTACGGACATTACATGGGATGAGTACCTTGAAAAAGGCAAGACTGTACTTGAGAAGACCGGCAAGCCGTTACTTTCCTGCCAGGCTGGTGAATCTGACGTAATCATGATGATGATGCAGTCCTGCGGAGCTTCCCTGTTTGACGACGAGGGCAAGCCGGCGCTTGTTGGCAATGATGCTTTGAAGAAAGTTATGGAGACATATGCAGGGTTGAAAGAGGCTGGCGTATTGGTAGAGGTTAACGACTGGGATCAGTACATCTCCACTATGACAACTGAGACAGTTGCTGGCACGATTAACGGATGCTGGATCATGGCTTCCATCAAGACAGCAGAAGACCAGAGCGGAAAATGGGCAATCACGAACCTGCCGAAGCTTGTTGGCGTTGACAATGCTTCAAACTACTCTAACAACGGCGGTTCTTCCTGGGCTATTACATCTAACTGCCAGAACGTTGAACTGGCAAAAGATTTCTTGAAGAGCACATTCGCAGGAAGCGTTGAGCTGTATGAGAACATTATTTCCTGCGGCGCGCTGGCTACTTATCTGCCGGCTGGTGATTCCGACGTATACGCTAAGGGCGACGATTTCTTCGGCGGGGATGCTGTATCGGCTAAGATTGTAGAATTTGCAGGCAAGACCCCGAGCAACAACACAGGCGTATATTACTACGAAGCTCGTGACGCTGTTGCGACAGCTATGCAGAATATCGTAAGCGGGTCAAGCGTTGATGATGAACTTCAGCTTGCACAGGAGACCATTGAGTCACAGATGCAGTAATCAAATTTATGTAATGTGAATAGAAACAGCTTGGGGGGGACAGCAGTCGCTGCCCCCCCTAACTGACTAAAGGGGGATACGGATGTGAGTCAAGTGAAAGAACCCAAAAAAAGAAAAATGTCTCTTGAGAAAAGGCATAATCTTACCGGATGGGCATTTTTGACGCCAGCAACGCTTATGATAGCGGTTATGAGTTTTTGGCCCATGATTCAGGCTTTCATTTTATCTCTGCAGACTGGTAAGGCGAACAATTTAAGCTTTGGCGATCCACTCGCCAACTATGTTCGTATGTTCAGAGATAAGGTCTTTATGACGTCTTTAAGCAATACCTTTTTATACCTGATTATCCAGGTGCCGATCATGCTTGTATTGGCATTAATCCTGGCTTCTATGTTGAACAATAAGGATCTGCGGTGCAAAGGGCTGTTCCGTACGGCGATTTTCCTGCCGTGTGCCACGTCGCTGGTTTCTTATGCAATTATTTTCCGTTCCCTGTTTGGTGTGGACGGTTTTGTTAATACGGTGTTAATCAACCTGGGAATTATAAATACAGGTTACAATTTCCTGGGTCATGCGACAAGCGCAAAGATTATTATTATCATTGCCTTGGTTTGGAGATGGACTGGATATAATATGGTATTTTACCTGTCCGGTTTACAAAATATAGAATATTCTGTGTATGAGGCAGCAAAGATAGACGGCGCAAGCCCAATGCAGACTTTCTTCAAGATAACGGTTCCCTTGCTGAAGCCGACGATCCTTTTAACGGCAATCATGTCAACAAACGGGACATTGCAGTTATTCGATGAGTCTGTCAACCTGACAAAGGGAGGGCCTGCAAATTCTACGATTACAATGTCTCATTATATTTACAATATGTCCTTTAGATATGTGCCCACCTTCGGGTATGCGGCAGCGATGTCCTTCCTGATCTTTATTTTGGTGGCAATCCTGGCATTTGTGCAGATGAAAGTAGGTGACAAGCGTGACTAAGACAAAGAGAATGAATATATTGATGTATGTTGTTTTAACTATCGTTTCACTGATTTCAGTATTCCCGCTTTACTGGATGTTAATCAGCGCCACTAACAAGAGCGTAGATGTCAGCAGGGGTACGCTGCTGCCGGGGACAGCGTTAATTAGCAACTGGAAATCATTGCTTTCCCAGTCCCCGATAGGTTTGGCAATGGTCAATTCATTTAAGTATGCGATTATATTAACATTCTTTGCATTGATAATCTGTTCCCTTGCAGGATATGGGTTTGAGATTTACCATGATAAGGGCAAAGACGCGGTTATGTCTGTGCTGCTTTTGGGAATGATGGTGCCGTTCGTGGCAACGATGATTCCGCTGTTCCGTATGTTTTCGGCAGCTAAGTTATTGAACACGACAATAGCGGTTATCATGCCGACAATTTCTACTCCGTTCTTAATCATGATGTTTCGGCAGAGCGCGAGGAGTTTCCCGCATGATATCATTGAGGCGGCGCGGATTGACGGATTGAATGAGATTCAAATCTTCTTCCGTATGTTTATCCCGACCATGCGTTCTACCTATGCGGCGGCCATGACGATTACATTTATGAACGCATGGAATAACTACTTATGGCCGAAGGTAATCCTGCAAAAGGAAGACACCTTCACAATGCCGATGGTTGTTGCAAACCTGACAGAAGGTTACGTTACGGATTATGGTGTATTGATGTTAGCCGTTCTGCTGTGCAGCCTGCCGACCGTAATTATTTTCTTCTTATTGCAGAAGAGCTTTGCAGAAGGTATTACCGGAGCAGTCAAATAATAGAAGGATATGTAGACAGCACTTTATCTCTTGTGACGGTTCTAAGTGCCAGCGGCGCTTATATAGTGATAACCGGAGCGGGAGCGCAGACAAAAGCCCGCAAGGAATTGCGGGCTTTTGTTCTTATATTCGCGCGAAGCGTGACGCTCGTGGTTTAGGAGAATGTTTATCATTTGTATATAATTAATAAACATGTTAAAAAATAAAAAACTCTGGAGGTATGATATGGCACAATTTGACTATGGAAAAGTAACAGACCCACTTATATTTGCAGAAAACCGTGTAGAAGCGCATTCCGACCACGTTTGTTATGCGTCTTTGGAGGAATTAAGGGAACAAAAGAGCAGCTTTCGCCATTCTTTGGACGGGCTTTGGAAATTTTCTTATAGCAGGAATTACCAATCGGCCATCCAGGGGTTTGAGGCGCCGGGGTATGACTGCAAATCCTGGGCGGACATTCGGGTGCCGGCGCATATCCAAATGGAAGGGTATGATGCGCCCCAATACGCGAACACACAATATCCCTGGGATGGGAGGGAGGATATCCAGGCTGGTGAGATTCCTGAGTTTTTCAATCCAGTGGCAAGTTATGTAAAATATTTTTACGTCCCAGGACATATGAAAGGGAAGCCCTTATATATTTCTTTCCAGGGCGTGGAAAGCGGTATGGCGTTGTGGCTGAATGGGATGTATGTTGGTTACAGTGAGGATAGTTTCACGCCGTCAGAATTTGAGTTGACGCCTTATCTGGCGGAAGGGGAAAATAAACTGGCGGTGCAGGTGTTTAAGTGGACTTCGTCGAGCTGGTGTGAGGATCAGGATTTCTTCCGGTTTTCCGGGATATACAGAAGCGTTTACCTCTACACAGCGCCTAAGGTGCATGTGCCGGACGTCTGCATCCGTACGCTTTTAGATGATGCTTATAAGGATGCAGACTTACAAATTAAGGGAAAAGTGTCTGGCGCAGGCAAGGTTTCCCTGACGCTTAAGGACGGAAATGACACGATAGCGCAGGCACAGACAGATGCAGCAAAGGAATTTGCAGTGACGATTCCCGTAAAAGCCCCCAAGCTGTGGAGCGCGGAAGAGCCGAATCTTTATGAATTGTTGGCGGAGGTTACAGATGAAGACGGCCAGGTCCAGGAAGTGTTCTCGCAGATGGTGGGCTTCCGGCGCTTTGAGATGATCGACCGTATTATGTGCCTCAATGGCAAACGCATAGTCTTTAAGGGCGTGAACCGCCATGAGTTCAGCTCAAAGAGGGGGCGCGTGCCGGATGAAGGAGAGCTGGTACAGGATATTATCACGATGAAACAAAATAATATCAATGCGGTCCGCACCTGCCATTACCCGGATGATTCCAGGATTTATGAGCTTTGTGATAAATATGGGCTTTATATGATTGCGGAGAATAACATGGAGAGCCATGGGAGCTGGGAGCCTATTTTGCGCGGCGAGGCTTCTGTGGAAGACGTGGTCCCAGGAGACCGTAAGGAATGGGAGCCGATGATGTTGGACCGCGTCAACTCTTGTTACCAGAGGGATAAGAACCATCCGGCAATTTTGATTTGGTCTTGTGGGAATGAATCTTTTGGCGGCAGCGTGATTTATGAGATGTCGCAATTGTTCCGTAAGCTGGATGACACACGCCTTGTGCATTATGAGGGTGTGTTCCATGACAGGCGCTACAATGGCAGCAGCGATATGGAAAGCCAGATGTACCCCTCTGTGGCGAGCATAGAGGAGTTTTTGGCGAACGACAAAAGCAAGCCTTTTATCTGCTGTGAATATACGCATGCCATGGGGAATTCTTGTGGGGCCATGCATAAGTATACGGATTTAACAGATACGGAGCCTTTGTACCAGGGCGGGTTCATCTGGGATTATATTGACCAGTCTATTGAGAAAAAAGACCGCTATGGCAATAAATTCCAAGCCTACGGTGGGGACTTTGGCGAGCGCCCCACGGATTATAATTTTAGCGGGAACGGCATCGTTTATGGCGGGGACAGGGATGAATCCCCCAAGATGCAGGAGGTAAAGTTTAATTACCAGAATATTACAGCGGAGGTTACGGAAGATAAAGCCCTCATTAAGAATAAAAATCTATTTACCAATACCAATCAGTTTGAATGTGTGGTATTATTAGAAAGAGATGGAAAATTAATACAGCAGGAGCTTCTTGCTACGGATGTGGAACCCTTAAGTGAGAAGGAATACAAGCTGCCGTTTGCATTGCCCCAAATCCCCGGCGAATATGCGGTGACCGTCTCTTTCCGGCTGAAAGAGGGGACATGCTGGGCGAAGGCGGGACATGAGGTTGCCTTTGGGCAGGGCGTGTTTGAGAGAAAGAAGCAGCCGGAATTAATTACAGATGAGATAACCTGCATCAAAGGTAAATGGAATATCGGCGTGCGGGGGACGCATTTTGAATGTATGTTCAGCATCAAGGAATGCGGCATGGTGTCTTACCGATACGGCGGCAGGGAACTGCTTGAAAAAATCCCTATGCCTAATTTCTGGCGCGCGCCTGTGGATAATGATTGTGGAAATAAGATGCAGGCCCGTTATGGGCAGTGGAAGCTGGCAAGCATGTATGCAAGGAAAGATGAAGACGCCGAGGAGAACCCAAGGGTTGAAGAGAAAGGGAACAGCGTAGTAATTACTTATTACTATATGATGCCCACAACCCCGGAGGGCAGGTGCAGCTTGTCCTACGAAGTGTTTGGAGATGGCACGGTTACTGTTTCCCTGCATTATGACCCAGTGGAAGAGCTTGGGGATATGCCGGAATTTGGCGTGCTGTTTAAGTTTAATGCAGATTTTGAGAATCTTGAGTGGTATGGGGATGGGCCCGCGGAGACTTACGCTGACCGTCGGCATGGCGCGAAGCTGGGCATTTACCAGTGCAAGGTTGCCGACAATATGGCAAAATACCTGGTGCCCCAGGAGTGCGGCAATAAGACAGGCGTGCGCTGGGCTAAGGTTACGGATAATACCGGGCGGGGCGTCCTGTTTACAGGCGATAAGATGAGTTTTTCCGCATTGCCTTACACGCCGCATGAACTGGAAAACGCCATGCATCCCTTTGAGCTGCCCCAAGTGCATTATACGGTTGTGCGCGCAGCGATGCAGCAGATGGGCGTAGGCGGGGACGATAGCTGGCTGTCCAAGGTGCACCCGGAGTATCTAATCGACGTGAGTAAGCCATTAGATTTTACATTTAGTTTCAAAGGTATTGTTTAAATAGAGGGTTATTAGTGTCTTGTAAACCCAACGAAGCAGATGTGCGAATAAACAAGTGAGTTCAGCGCTCGATCAATGAGACGAGACACTAGGAAAAGGAGGAAGAGAAATGGATAAATTTGTGGTGAATATTATCCACCGCCCGGAAATGGTGCCGGAGTATGCAGAGAAAGTGACAGGGCATGGCAAGGCGGAGGATATTGGGAGGAAAGCGCTGCTGACGGAATCGTTAGATATCTTTAAGACCCAGCAGCGGCTTGCGCATGAGAATGGCTTGAAAACCACCATACAGATGACATATGCCAGCCTGTTCAACGAGGAAGCGGTGGCGCTTGCCAAGGCAGACCATGAGAAATATGGGGATGAGATTGCCTTGTCCTTGTTGGGGCTTCCCTGCAAGGAATTTAGGGAGAAATACAAGACCAAGGATTTCTGTATCTGGATGTTTTCTATGGAAGACAAGAAATCGATTGTGGACGATATTTTTGCCAAGTTCCATGATATTTTTGGTTTCTATCCGGAATCTACAGGTTCCTATTATATGGATGCGGACTTGACGAATTATATCAAAGAGAAATACCCTTCCGTCAAATGCGCGGTGGCTACCTGCTGGGAGGAAGGGCCCAAGGCTTACCATACCTGCAATAATTCCTGGTATACGTTGTTTGACGGCGGCCCATGGAACCCGTGGATTCCCTCGAAACAGAATACGCACGCTCCGGCGGCAAATGAGGCAGAGGACAGCGGAATCGTGGCAATCCCGCATCTTTCCAGGGACTTAATCGCTTGTTATGACGGCAATGGCTCCAATTTCGGGACCCACCCGCAAAACGTGCTGCGCGGCATGATCTATGACAGTGAGACATGGGAGTATCCC
The DNA here is from genome assembly GCA_949879775.1 of uncultured Lachnospiraceae bacterium. Taxonomy (GTDB): domain Bacteria; phylum Bacillota; class Clostridia; order Lachnospirales; family Lachnospiraceae; genus Petralouisia. The sequence continues at coordinate 475 of CATLBW010000066.1, read as the reverse complement.
TATCTGTACAATTTGATTGACCAGTACCGTTCCTTGGAGAAATATAATAACGGCTATGCTTACAATATGATGTTTGTTGGGCCGGCATGGATGAATAAGATGGGACGCTGGGAGGCCCCTTATGAGTTGTTGGAGAAATCATATTCCGATGGCTGTGCATACTATGGCAAGCTGAAAAAAGAAGGCAGGCTGATTGACATGACGATGTCTGAATTTGCCGATTACTACCGTGAGAAGAAGAGTTATACGGAACCGGAATGCGCGCTGTGGCGTGATATCCTCTATGGTTCAGACAAGCAGTTGTTCTGGTACTGCGACCCTTACATGCGTGCCTGCGTCAATATGGACCAGGGCGGCGCGATTGTGGACCTGCGCCCGTATGCGGCGAAGCTTAACTGGCCGGTGGGCATTGGCACGAAGCATGTGCAGGATGCGTCTTACCCGTTCCTTATCCAGGAGAAATACCGTGCAGGCT
>CATLBW010000065.1 GCA_949879775.1 uncultured Lachnospiraceae bacterium | reverse complement strand
GCCTTACAAGAAAATTAAGACTGTCGCTGCAGGAAACCACGCTTTCTGCAACATGAAACTCCAAAGCGGCCGGGAATATTATTACCGGGTTCGCGCATACAAAGGCTCTTCTGTCGGCAAGTTCTCCAAAATCCTCACTGCCCGCACAAGATGCGCCGCGCGCTCAGCAACCGTCCGCGTATCCTCAAATGTACGTCGGCACGCTGGCACGAACCACCCCGTGGTTACCTCCCTGGCCCCTGGCTCCAAAGTCAGCGTAATCTGCACAACAAACACCAAATCCGGGACGCCCTGGAGCCGCATTTCTTTCTATAATAATGGCAAGAAGACTTACGGTTACATCAAAAGCGACCTGTTGTCCGCAGGAAAAGCAAAACAGGCCTCCGGCTCCGTGACCGCCAACTGGCTAAACATGCGCACATCAGCAAGCGCAAGGAGCAAGCTTGTGGCTTCACTGCCCAAAGGCACAAAAGTTACCATCCTCAGCCAGACTACCGGCGCAGACAAACAAAAATGGTATCAAGTCAGCGCAAAACAAAATGGAAGAATTTACAAAGGTTATGTTTCTGCACGTTATATCCGCGTTTCATAACAATAATCTTCTTGTGCGAATGCGCATATAATTATTTTTTCTTATAGGAAGGATACTTGCACGCTTTAGCGTGACAAGGCCTTTCCTAATAAGAGAACGATAAAAGCTGCCTGCACGGCTTAAACCGTTGCAGGCAGCTTTTTGTCCAGGATATGTCTATTCACAGTTGCTCTATTCAGTTCCTTGCCTTATTACCCTGGGGCCTCCTATGCCGTACGGCATGTCTGGAGTTATCGCTTTATTCTTCTGCTGGAAATTCTGAATGGTATTTTTCCAGAATAATCTGCTGTATGCTGTCTCGTGTCTGAGCAATGATAGGATGAGCGATATCACGGTATTCTCCATCTGCCGCTCTTCTGCTGGGCATCGCGATAAAGAGACCTTTTTCTCCCTCGATCACTTTGATATCATGTACCACAAATTCGTCATCAATGGTAATGGAGACCACAGCCCGCATTTTTCCTTCTTTCTCAACTTTACGGATTCTAACATCTGTTATCTTCATAAATCTCCGCCCCCTTTGCATTTCCAATTTTCCTCAGAACCATCCATATTAAATCACATACCGCTCATTATGCTCATATACAACCTTAATTCCATCTCCACCGCTGAAAAAGGTATTCGCACGTAAGGTATCACGGCTCTCAACAATGCAATTCTCAATATGCGTATTGTCACCAATATATACGTCATTCAATATAATGGAGTTCTTAATCACACAATTCTTGCCCACAAAAACTTTCTTAAACAGCACCGAATTCTCTACCTTGCTGTTGATGATACAGCCGCTGGAAACCAGGCTGTTGCGTACATCGGAACCGACATTGTACTTTGCGGGCGGGAGGTCGTCTACTTTAGAATAAATCCTTGGCTCGTCCCGGAAATACTTCCTTACCTCCGGCTTCAGGAAATCCATATTGGTCTTATAGTAAGATTCCACAGTGGAAATATTGTTCCAATATTCCTCAATTTTATAGCCGTAGATACGCTTCATGTTCTTATAACGGATCAATATGTCGTTGACAAAATCGTAGCGGTTCTCTTCTGCGGAACGCTCTAACATCTCAATCAACTGACGTCTGCGGATAACGTAAATGCCTGCGGAGATTGTGTTGGACTGGGCAATCATCGGCTTCTCCTCAAACTCCACAATCCTTGAATCCTCATTCATCCTTACTACGCCAAAGCGGCTGACGTCTTCTTCCATCGGCATATCCTTACATACAATCGTGATATCCGCTTTCTTCTCAATGTGGAATTCCAATACCTTATTGTAATCCATCTTATAGACACAGTCACCCGATGCAATAATTACATACGGCTCATGGCTGCGCTTAAGGAAATCAATATTCCTTAACATTGCGTCCGCCGTGCCGCGATACCACCACGCATTATCTGAGGTTACTGTAGGGTTAAATACATACAGGCCTCCCTGTTTTCTGCCGAAGTCCCACCATTTGGAAGAACTCAAATGCTCATTCAGGCTCCTCGCATTATACTGTGTCAGAACCGCCACCCTCTGAATGTGTGAATTGCTCATGTTGCTGAGCGCAAAATCTATACAGCGGTAAGTCCCGCCCACCGGCATAGCTGCAATGGCCCTCTTGTTGGAAAGCTCCTGCATCCTGCTGTTATTTCCGCCTGCTAATATAATTCCTAACGCCTTCATACTATGTCACCTGCCTTAATGATTGATTCGCCTCCTGCCAAAAGGCCTTCCGGATAATCCTCTTTGGTTGTCTTACCAGCAATTGCGGTATTCTTGCCTACCTTAACGCCTGACGGTATCACAGAATTCTCACCGATAGTTACCAGCCCAAATGAATAAACGCTCTTATTAAGCTTATTCTCAGCCGGCTCGCCCACGCCAAGCTCCACATTATTGCCAATAGACACATTCTCCGCCACAATGGCTTTGTCAACTATGACATTGTCGCCAATCACGGTATCCTGCATAATAATGGAATCCCGCACCACCGTATTCTTGCCAATCACAACGCCGGCGCCAATTACTGAGCCATATACCTGCCCAAATATTTCGCACCCTTCCCCGATAATGCAGCGCTCTGTCACGGCGTCAGCCGAAATATACTGCGGCTCAATCGTGTCACTGTTGGTATAAATCTTCCAGTACTCCTCATAGAGGTTGAACTCCGGGATTAAATCAATCAGCTCCATGTTCGCTTCCCAATAGGACCCCAGCGTCCCTACATCTTTCCAATACCCATTGTATTCATAAGCGAACAGCCTTCTGCCATTCTCCCTGCAATAAGGGATGATATGTTTGCCAAAGTCACAATTGCTCTGCTCTGACATGGTAACCAAAGCCTCCCTCAGGACACTCCAGTTGAAAATGTAGATACCCATGGATGCTAAATTGCTCCTAGGATTCGCCGGCTTTTCCTCAAATTCCGTAATCTGCTTGTTCTCATCTGTAATAACCAGCCCAAAACGGCTTGCCTCTTCCCACGGGACCGGCATTGCCGCGATTGTCACATCGGCATTATTCTCCTTATGGAAATCCAGCATTACTTCATAATTCATCTTGTAGATATGGTCACCGGAAAGTATCAGTACATATTCCGGCTGATAACTGTCAATATAGTTCAGGTTCTGGTAAATTGCATTTGCCGTGCCGCTATACCATTCGCTGTTATCACTCTTCTCGTATGGAGGCAATACTGTCACCCCACCATGGTTACGGTCTAAATCCCACGGAATACCGATACCTATATGAGTGTTTAACCGCAACGGCTGATACTGAGTCAGCACACCTACCGTGTCTATCCCTGAATTTACACAGTTGCTCAATGGAAAATCAATAATTCGGTACTTCCCGCCAAATGCCACTGCCGGTTTCGCGACGTCAGAAGTCAAAACCCCAAGTCTGCTTCCCTGGCCACCCGCCAAAAGCATGGCTATCATTTCTTTACGAATCATGTCTCTCACCTCTCGTCAATATATTTCATATTACTAAGTGTTCATATTATACCACAAAAGATTCATTTAGTACACATATTTCACAATTATTTTGCTGAAAATATAAGAATTTTGTGTATTTGCACAAGAATTTTTTCCACCAAAATGGGCAATACGCAGCCTCATGCACAGAAATGCTTAATTTTTACCCCTATTGCAGGCTGCAAGCCCGCTCAGACGCCGCTAAAACAGGCAGGCGCCGCCGTAAACTTATGCCATACAATGATACGCTCTTCGATTTTCAGTTTGCAAATTGCCCGCTATTGGTATAAAATAATAGTAATTATTCTATTAGAAAATTGGGCAGGTAAAATATATGTACAAAATTAATTTCAAAAAACCTATTCATCTCCATTTTATCGGCATCGGCGGCATCAGCATGAGCGGCCTTGCTGAAATTTTACTAAAAGAGGGCTTTTGCATCTCAGGCTCTGACGCAAAGGAATCAGCGCTTACTGACAAACTGACGTCCCTCGGCGCGGAAATCTTTTACGGGCAGCGTGCCTCAAACATCATGGACGGCGTAGACGCCGTAGTGTACACAGCCGCCATCCATGAAGATAACCCTGAATACCGCGCTGCGCTGCAAAGGCGGCTGCCTATGCTGACCCGCGCACAACTGTTAGGGCAGATTATGGAAAACTATGCGCGGTCCATCGCCGTATCCGGGACCCACGGCAAGACCACGACCACTTCTATGATAACGCATATCCTTTTAGAAGGATGCTGCGATCCCACAGTTTCAGTCGGCGGAATCCTCAAATCTATCAACGGCAACACCCGTGTGGGTGAATCCGACGTCTTCCTGACGGAAGCCTGCGAATATACAAATAGCTTTCTTAATTTCTACCCGAAATATGCCCTCATATTAAATATAGAAGAAGACCATATGGATTTCTTTAAAGATCTGGCGGATATCCGCAGCTCTTTCCACAAATTTGCCGGAAATGTCCCTAACGAGGGCGCCGTCATCATCAACGGGGAAATTGAAAACTGGCAGGAGATTACTGAAGGCTATGGCTGCCAGGTAATCACCTATGGGCTTGGCCCCTCTGATTCATATTATGCGGACAATATTACTTTTAATACAGACGGCTTCGGAAACTTTACCTTGATGCATGGGAAAGCAAAAATCGGCGCCATCTCCATGAAAGTACCCGGCAGGCATAATATAAGCAATGCCGTAGCTGCCTGCGCGCTTGCTTTGGAAATGGGCATCCCCTTTGACAACATCCAGGCTGCCCTTGCTCATTTTGACGGCACGGCAAGACGTTTTGAATACAAGGGAACGCTCAAAGGCATCGATATCGTTGACGATTACGCACATCACCCCACGGAAATTACCGCAACCCTGACGTCTGCCAGGAATTGTAACCACAAACGCATTGTCTGTGTATTCCAGCCGCATACTTACACCAGGACGGAAGCGTTCCTCTTACAATTTGCCAAGGCATTGTCCCTTGCGGATTTGGTGGTCCTCGCAGACATCTACGCCGCCCGCGAGCAGAATACCATCGGCATCAGCTCCCTTGATTTGCAAAAAGAGATACAAAAATTAGGCCGGGAATGCCATTATTTCCATTCATTTGACGAAATTGAAAATTTTTTATTAAAAAACTGTATCAACGGCGATTTGTTGATAACTATGGGGGCAGGAGATATTGTCCAAGTAGGGGAACACCTCTTAGGCAGATAGTTATCCACTTTATCCACATTCCAATTGGGGAAAACTCCCTTCCTGGGATGTGGATTTTTTTCTGCCAGGACTAAAATTTTATGGATTTCCTTTTCCTCTGAAAACTTCTGGATTTTCCCCAGCCCCTTTCCAGTTCTTCACAAAATTATCCACTTTTTCCACATTTTCCACATATTTGCAATCCATTGGTTTTACTGGAATTTCAGGAAAATTTTCACTTCTCATTTTGATTTTGATGTGCTATACTGTAATCCACAAAAGGCGAAATTAGTATTCCCTTTACAAACGATTTGACCCGGAGGTTATTATGGAAAATATTACCCTGCATAAAGAAAACGACTATTCTACAACCGCAATTTCCAACCGGTTTATCGATGAATATATGACAAGCGCTAATGGCGAATTCGTGAAAATATATTTGTATTTGCTGCGCTGCATGAATTCCCCGGACTGCTGCTTTTCTATTTCTAAGGCTGCCGACACGTTTAACCACACGGAAAAAGACATCCGGCGCGCCCTTCGGTATTGGGAGAAAATGAACCTGCTGCAATTGGAATACGCACCGGACAAGTCCATTTCCGGAATTTATTTCCTGGACTCCGAGCCTGTGCCTGACAAAGACGATTCTGTGCCCCTGAAAAAGGCTTTTTCGCCGCACACGGCAGCAGAATCCCGTAAATGCGCACCCTTTCCAGCGGATTTGGCCAGGAAGGACACAGAAAGCGCCCACAACAGCATAGCTTCCGGGCAAAAAACCGGCTACAGCGCTGACGGTTCCTTGGCTCCCGCTCAAAAAACCGGCTACAGCCCCGACGATTCCTTGGCTGCCAAGCAAAAAACCGGCTACAGCCCCGACGATTCCCCGGCTACAGCCCAAAAGCCAAACTATAGCGCCGACGAGTTAAAAGCATTCCAGGAAAAAGAAGAGATACAGGAACTGATTTTTGTAGCGGAAAGCTATCTTAAGAGGCCTCTGACCTCCACTGATATCCAGACGCTCCTTTCCTGGTATGACCAGCTAGGGCTTTCCACAGATTTAATCGTATACCTTTTAGAGTACTGTATCGCTGGAGGGCGTTCCAGCCTGCATTACATGGATAAGGTAGCCGCTAACTGGAAGAAAGAAAACATCAAGACTGTGGAACAGGCAAAAGAGAATGCACAGGCCCACAGCCGCCTTCATTACACAGTCAGAAAGGCGCTTGGCATCCAGGGACGCAACTTGGTTCCCGCCGAATCTTCTTACATAGAAAGATGGCATAAAGTATACGGTTTTGGGGCAGAAATGATTGCTGAGGCATGCAGCCGCACGATCCTCGCCATCCATCAGCCGAACTTTGAATATACGGAACGGATTCTTGCCAGTTGGAAACGCCAGGGCATCCAATGCACAGAGGACATCAAACATGCCGACGCCGCATTCCAGGCGGCAAAGGTTACAGAACGCGCGCATATGCCAGCAAGGGTTGCTGCTAAACCGGCAGCTCCCAACCGCTTTAATACCTTCCCCCAACGCGCCTACAACATGGACGAATTGGAGGTCGAGCTATTGAACACGGCACGCTAAGGAGGAATTTATGGCACTCAGCAATACTCAGTATAATACCCTGATGCGCCGCTATGAGGCGAGGCAGCTAAAAAACCAACGCATTGCCATGGACAGGCTTCACTGCGTATATCGCAAGCTGCCGCGCCTCAACGAGATAGACAACGAGATTTCCTCCCTCGCTGTAGCACAAGCTAAGAAACTGATCGATGGGGAGGAGGAAATGGCTGCCAGCTTGCGCAGCCGCCGTGAGTCCCTTATAAAAGAAAAAACACAGCTTCTCTTAGACCACGGCTACCCCAAAGACTATTTAAAGCCGCCGTTTACCTGCCCGGACTGTAAGGATACCGGTTATATCAACGGCCACAAGTGCCACTGCTTTGAGCAGGCCGCCATTGACCTGATTTATACGCAGTCCAATATCCAAAAGATTCTTGAAACAGAGAACTTTGCACATTTCTCCTTCCACTATTACTCGGATAAGCAGCTCAACCCTGCAACCGGGCTTTCCAGCCTCGCCACTGCCCAACAGGCAATGCAAGACTGCAAAGAATTTATCCGCACCTTCGATACGGAGTTTTGCAACTTATTCTTTTACGGCGACACGGGGACTGGCAAGACTTACTTCTCCAATTGCGTGGCAAAGGAGCTTTTAGACAGCGGCCATTCCGTGATTTATTTCACTGCTTCTTCGCTGTTTCAGATATTTGAGAAGCATGCATTTGAAAAAACGCGGGACGCTACGGAAGATTACCACCATATATTTGAATGCGATTTGCTGATTATCGACGATTTAGGAACGGAATTTTCCAATACCTTCACCGTCTCCCAACTGTTTCTCTGCCTGAACGAAAGGCTCCTGCGGCAGAAATCAACGATCATCTCCACCAACCTGAGCCTGGGGCAGTTAGCGGAAACCTACTCAGAACGCACTTTTTCGCGGATTTCCAGCAGCTATACGATTATTAAGCTGTTCGGAAACGATATCAGGATTCAGAAAAAACTTGCGAACTAATAACATTTTTACTATAAATGGAGGACATCGTATGCAGCGCAACGAACAAAATTATGAAACTATCCCTGCAGGCTCTTTGGGCGTAATCCCATTGGAAAGCTGTAAAAAGCTTGGGAAAAAGGTAGATAAATACCTGGTACGCTTCCGCAGCGAACGGGAACATGAGCACCAGGATGACATCGCCTTCAAAGGCTACCACAAAAACACTTACCTGGTAGACTGCTCAACCCCACGTTTCGGCACCGGGGAGGCAAAAGGGATTATCACCGAATCCGTACGCGGCTTCGACCTGTACCTGATGGTGGATGTTACGAACTACAGCCTCAAATATACAGTTTGCGGCCATGAGAACCATATGTCCCCGGATGACCATTACCAGGACTTAAAACGCGTGATTGCCGCCGCAGGCGGAAAAGCAAGGCGTATTACCGTCATTATGCCATTCCTTTATGAAGGCCGCCAGCACAAACGCACTGCCAGGGAATCACTTGACTGCGCGATAGCCCTTCAAGAATTAATCAGCATGGGCGTGGACAATATCATCACATTTGACGCACACGACCCACGCGTGCAGAATGCTATCCCCTTGAACGGATTTGAGACTGTGCAGCCTGCTTATCAATTCATCAAAGCAATCTTCCATGAAGTAGATGATTTGCAGATTGACAGCGACCACATGATGGTTATCAGCCCGGACGAGGGCGGGACGAACCGCGCCATCTACCTTGCCAACGTGCTTGGCCTGGACATGGGCATGTTCTACAAACGCCGCGACTACAGCAGGATTGTCGATGGGCGCAACCCCATTGTAGCGCATGAATTCCTGGGTTCCTCCGTGGAAAATAAAGACGTGTTCATCATTGATGATATGATTTCCTCAGGCGACAGCATGATTGACGTCGCCACTGAATTGAAAAAACGCAAGGCAAACCGCATTTTCGTCATTTCAACTTTCGGCTTGTTCACCAACGGCCTGGAAAAATTTGACCGCGCAGTGAAAGACGGCATTATCTATAAGGTAGTGACAACAAACCTCACCTACCAGACGCCGGAGCTGCTCGCTAAGCCTTACTACATCAACTGTGACATGAGCAAGTACATTGCCTACATCATTGATACCTTGAACCATGATATTTCTATCAGCGACCTTTTAGATCCCTATGAGAGGATTGAGCCTTTGGTGAAGAAATATAAGTCCAAGAAAAAAAGGTAAGGTATCCCCTAACCTGCGCCAGTAAGTATATATCCAAGCATCCATTAATTACGGGAGGAACAATCCAATGGCAAGGGATTCTGCTATAATTTCCAAAACCATGAGTAAAATACACAGCCAGGACACTTCCATCGAGGTCAGGCTCCGCAAGGCTCTGTGGCACAAGGGCTACCGTTACCGCAAAAATTATAAAGCCCTGCCGGGTTCCCCCGATATTGTATTAACGAAATATAAAATCGCTATTTTCTGCGACAGCGAATTTTTTCATGGCAAAGACTGGGACACTTTGAAATTGCGCCTTGAAAAAGGTAAGAATCCCGCTTACTGGATAAAAAAAATTGAAAGAAACCGTAACCGCGACTGGGAGAACGATAAAAAACTCCTGTTTCTCGGTTATACAGTCATCCATTTCTGGGGGCAGGATATCATGAAACATACGGATGAATGTTTACAATCAATCGAAGAATCCATCTGGGATAACAAATTTTCCGATACCACAATAGATGTTTGACAATATCTTTTTTGGCTTCTCTATGAGGGATGAGGGGGAACCCAGCGAGCTTGGTTCCCCCTCATTCGATTCTTCCCTCTTTAAGTCAACTCTCAACTATCTTATAATACGACCTCGCCGTAATCGTGTATACAATCAAGTAAATCACTGCAAAAAGCCCTATTGTGGCAACGGTGCAGATGGCAAATAACTGCACATTTGCCATGCCGAACAGCAAAAGCAGACGGTTCATCATAGGGAAGGCTGCCGCCAGATGGATGCACGCCATCGCCAACGGGAGGAAAAACACCTTAATCACCTGGCTGCGGACGGAAGCGCGCACTTCCTTTTTGCTCATGCCTACTTTCTGCATAATCTCAAACCTTACCTTATCCTCATACCCCTCAGAAACCTGCTTATAATAGATAATCATGGTCGTCGCCATCAGGAACACGAATCCCAGGAAAACGCCCAGGAACAGGAATCCACCAAAAATCACCATATCCTCATTGCCCCTCTCGCTCCTGCTTTCTACCCTGGGTGTCCCCTGCTGCGCATCAGGGTTCCTTTCCTCTAACAATTGGGCTATCCTTTGCTTGCAGGCAAGCTCCTGCTCCTTGCCGCCCCCGACATCCATAGCCACTACAGTTTCAACCTCGCTTGCCCGCTCCCCATAAACGGACTTCTGGAACTCATTGATTTGCCGTAGGACAGCCTCGTTGCGAACCACAATAAAATACATATCATAGGCAATCTCTATCTGCATATCGTCCAATTCCAGCTTGGGCAGGTACTCTTTGATTCGGAATGCCTGCTCCCCAATCCGATACTGGCTGTCACCATGATCCCCGTGCGCAGTGTACACAAGAACCTCATCCTCCGCAAGCTCTGGCACACGGTCTGCAAACTGGCCGTATTCCTCTAACGTAAGCCACTCCATCATAATAAGCTCTCCCTCCGGGCTTGCGGTTGGGGTCCCTTGCTGCCAGGCTTGGACAATAATATCCTCCCCTTTCTTGTGGCCGGCAAATGAAAGGCTGGTGCAACGAGATATCTCTTCTATCGCAACGCCTGTATCTTTGGCCCCTTGTACGGCACATTCCTCCATCATGCTCCGACCCTCATTTGACATCCCATATCCTTTTATCATAATTTCTTTGGGATATCGGTTACGCAGGGAAACATCTTTCCCCATATACAAGGAGAATGTTCCGGCAAGCATCACCAGCACCATCGTACTTAAAATACAGATATTGCTAAGCCCCACCGCATTCTGTTTCATTCGGTAAATCATGCCGGATACAGAGGTGAAATGGCTGGTCCTATAATAGTATTTCTTGTTACGCCGAAGCAGCTTGAGGACAACAATGCTGCCAGCGGTAAAAAGGCAGTAAGTCCCCAGGATAACCAGCAAAACCGCCAGGAAAAACATCATCAGCGCATCCACCGGGCTTTCCACAACAATGGCAATCCCATACCCGGCGCCCAGCGCCAAAACGCCAACCAGCGCCAGGAGCCAACGCGTCTTCGGCTCACGCTCTCCCTGGCTTGCGCTCCTTAAAAGCTCAATCGGGCTGGCTTTCTGCACCTGGAAGAGATTGTATGCCAGGGTAGCAATAAAAATACAGGCAAAGAGGATGGCAACGCTCGTGGCCGCCCCAACCGAAATATGGAACCCAAAAGGCACGTCAAACTCCAGCAGGCGCATCAGGGCCAGCGTAACCAGCTTGTTTAAAATAATCCCCACAGCAATACCGCCGCCAATGCTGATAAAAGCCACCATAATGATTTCCCAGAACATCATTTTGCCAATATGGCGTTTTTCCATGCCGAGGATATTAAAAAGCCCGAACTCCTTTTTGCGCCGTTTCATAAGAAAGCTGTTCGTATAGAACAGGAAAATCACAGAAAAAATGGCAATTACGCCGCAGCCCAGGGCTAAAATCATGGACAACTCTGCTGCTCCGCGCATTTGCTTAATCCCTTCATCCCTGGTAATCGCACCCATGATATAGTACATGGCGCCAATGCCAATCGCTGCCAGGACATAGGGCAGGTACAGCCCGGCATTTTTCTTGAGGTTGCCCATGGCAAGCCTTGCATAAAATAACCTACTCATGTCGCCCACCACCTGTCGTAATTACTGTCAGCGTATCGGAAATCTTCTGGTACATCTCCTCATTGCTGCCGGAACCCTTATAAATCTGGTGGAACACCTGCCCATCCTTGATAAAAAGCACGCGCTTCGCACAACTCGCCGCTTTGATAGAATGCGTAACCATAAGGATTGTCTGCCCTTCCTCATTGATATACTGGAACATGGACAAAAGCCCTTCTGCCGCCTTGGAATCCAACGCCCCGGTGGGTTCATCTGCAAGTATTAACTGCGGGTTTGTAATCAAGGCACGCGCTACCGCCGCACGCTGTTTCTGCCCGCCCGATACTTCATAAGGGTATTTTCCCAGGATTTCCTGGATACCCAGCTTTGCCGCGATAGGCGTAAGGCGCTTCGTCATTTCACTATAGCCTTTCCCAGCAAGCACCAGCGGCAGGAAAATATTGTCCTGAAGGTTAAAATTATCCAGCAGGTTAAAATCCTGGAAAACAAAACCAAGGTTCTGCCTGCGGAATGTGGACAGTTCTCGTTCACGGATGGCGGAAAGGTTCTTGCCATTCAAAAGCACCTGCCCGGCAGTCGCTTTATCCAGAGCCGCCAAAATATTCAAAAGCGTGGTTTTGCCCGAGCCTGATTCTCCCATGATTGCCACATATTCACCCTTTTCCACAGAAAAGCTCACATCCGACAATGCCTGGACCTGGTTGCCGCCAAAACGGGTCGTATATACCTTTTTCACATTGTTTACTTCCAATATCGCCATAATATCCTCCTTCTTATCCCGCACAGGGAACTTCTGTGCCGGTTACTAAAAATAGTATAGCGAATCCGTTCAGGCGCTGCCATAACTTAGGCTTACAATTTCCATGCTTTCCTTACGATTTTGTAAGGTTTTATTAAAACAGCACTTTCATGCGGGTCCCTTTCCCAGACTCCGACTCAGCAAAAATTTTGTGCCCCAGCCTGCCAAGTATCTCCTTTACCAGATAAAGCCCAATCCCAGATGCTTTTTTATCGCTCCTTCCGTTATACCCGGTATAGCCTTTGTCAAAGACACGCGGCAGGTCCTCCGGCAGGATGCCGATGCCGGTATCCTCCACTACCAGGCACCCTCCCTGCATGTAGACGCGGATAACTCCAGAGGCGGTATACTTTATCGCATTGGACAAAAGCTGCTCCAATACAAAGACCATCCACTTCTCATCCGTAGCCACCTTAACGTCCACAGGCTCATACGCAAGCGTCAGGTTTTTGCGGATAAACATAGGCGCATATTTGCGCAGCGCCTGACGGATAATATCATCCAACTGATACTCACGCAGCACAAAATCATTGATGCTGTCCATAAGGCGTAAATACTGCATTACCATCTCCACATACTGCTCAATCCGAAACAGCTCATTTTGAATCTGCCTTTTATGATGGTACTGTTCTTCCTCCCCCAATACCTGCTGCTGTAAGAGCAGGCCCATAGCGGCAATCGGCGTCTTAATCTGGTGTGTCCATAAGGTAAAATAGTCTGTAACATCCTTCTTTTCTTTCATCAGCTTTGCCACCTGTTCCAGGCGCTCCTGCCTGGAAGCCTCAAGCAATTCCTGGTACAGGCGTTCCTGCTCATCTTCCGGATTCGGAAAATGCTCCACACCGTTCTTAACCGCTCCTAGCTGCCAGCCTAAATGCTCAATTTTTTTGCGGTAGCGCAGGCTGTCCACAAGAAACAATACCATGCCAAAGGCCGCGCACAGGGCGACTGCGTAGCCTACCGCCTCTATCGGCATCCGGTAGAGCCACATCACGATCCAAAAAATTATACCGTACACCCCGAACAGCACAATCCCCAGGCGATGCCGCCTGGCATACGATTTAATCCACCACATAACCAATTCCTTTCTTGGTCTTGATGAGTTCCCTGACGCCAATCCCTTCCATTTTCTTCCTCAGCCTTGCCACATTCACAGTCAGGGTGTTGTCGTCAATAAAGCTGTCAGACTCCCACAAATTCTCCATCAATTTATCCCTGGTGACTATCCTGCCCTTCTGCTCCAACAGGCACCTCAATATCCCCATTTCGTTCTTCGTCAGCTCCACCCTCTCGTCAGCATAAGTAACCACCCCTTTTCCGGTGTCAAAAAACATTCCATTATGCTCCAGCAAAGCGCTGTCCCCAGCAAAGTCATAAGTACGTCTCAGAAGCGCCTGGATTTTCGCCTGCAAAACATTCAAATCAAACGGCTTAGCCACAAAATCATCCCCACCCATATTTACCGCCATAACGATATTCATATTGTCAGAGGCAGAAGAGATAAAGATAATGGGAACCTTGGAAATCTTACGGATTTCATCGCACCAGTGGTAACCGTTATAAAAGGGCAGCGAGATATCCATCAACACGAGCTGGGGATTTTGCGCAATAAATGTTTGCAGGACTTCCTGAAAATTCTCCACACAGACAGCTTCATATCCCCAGCTTGACATATGCTGCCAGACCGCTTTGGCGATAACCGTATCGTCTTCTACAATCAATAATTTATACATAATATTCTCCTAAACACGACAAAAGCAGGGTATTGTCCTAGTAAACATATTCACTACATGCGTTTGCTATAAATGCTTTAGAAACCAAAAACTGTTGCAGGAAAATGCCAGCAACCCTGTTTGCTGGAATTTTCTTGCAACAGCCAAATTATCTATCTATATTTAAATTACAGCTCAATGCTGCCCGTAAGCTTCTCATTGATTACATAATATGCCATATGCTCATCCGGCTTGATATACAGACGAAGGGATTTGATGGAAGATTCCCTGTGCCCCTCTGAAATGTAAATCTGTTTGGCTTTGTCTACAATCTCTTTCGTGGTAATCTCTAACTCCTGGAACTGTACATAAACTTCTTCTACCTTCTCTGCCGGCTTCTTCTTTGCAGGTGCCTTGCTCGTACCCGGTTTCCTGCCCGGCTTGCCCTTCTTCTCTGTCGGCTTTGCCTCTTTCTCCGCTTCTTTCTTCTCTGTTGGCTTTGTCTCTTTCGCTGTAGCCGCCGTTTGCTTTCCTGCCGCTTCCTTCTCCACAGCTAATACTTTATCGGCTGCTGTCTCAACAGCCCCATCTTTAACGGCTGCTGAATTCGCTGAAGTTACTTTCTTGTCCTTGTTCTCCATTTTAATCTTCCTCCCTAATTTTTCTATTGACAAACTAAAAACTTCTCCATTGCCAATAAAGCCTCTTCTTCATCGCTTCCATCAGCCACTATATTTACAGTCATTCCTTTCGACGGATTAAATGCCATGATTCCCATAATGCTCTTTGCATTAATTCTCGCTTCGTTGCTCTCAAGACGAATCTCACTGTCAAATTGACATGCTACCTGGACCAACTCGGCAATAGGATTGTTGTACTCTTTCGCTACATTAGATACAATAATTTTTTTCTCACTCATTTTATCTCTCTTTCTCATGTAAACCTATCATACAATCTGTTTCATGTATTTAGTACCATATAAAATATACCCTAAGTACATAGCTTTTTCAAGTATGTTTGTGAAAACTGGTAATTTACACGAAAGATAGGTATTTATCCCCGAAAAATTGGACACTTTTCTGCATTTTCCCATCCCTCCAAAAAACCCTAAAAAAGAAATTACGATTTACGCTCCGAAATATGCTTTGTCTACCTGGATTACCACAAAATAGTCTCCTCCAAGCTCCCTGCCAATCTGCTTTTTAATCGTCTCTGCGAGCTCTTCATCATCCAGCCTGTAGCCATGCGGCACTACCACATCAAATATCAGTTTTGTCTGGACATGTTTGGGCACCACCCTGAAATCATGCATGGTGATGATAGGGTCAATATTTTTTATCAATGCTTCTATTCTTCCCTTTAAATCCAAAATATATGTATCCTTCGTGACAACAGGGTCCATATGGATAACGGCATTACAGTTCAATTTTTCCTGAAGCTGGGCCTCCGCCTCATCCACAACCTCATGCAGCTCCAAAATATTTCCCTCTGCTGGTACTTCCGCATGCAGGGAAATCATACACCTGGCTGGCCCGTAATCATGCACCAGAAGGTCATGCACCCCACAGATTTCTTCATGCGCAAGCACAATCTCCTCAATCCGAGCCACAAATTCCGGCTCTGGCGGCTGTCCCAACAGCGGGTTCAAGGTGTCTTTTGCCGCAGATATTCCCGCGTAAAAAATAAACAGCCCTACCAATACCCCACACCAGCCGTCTACCCGAAGCCCGGTAAATTCCCCTATCACGATTCCCAGCAAAACAACCGTCGTGGCACAGACGTCGCTGAGGCTGTCAGTCGCCGCGGCACGCATCGCCGCTGAGCCTAGCTTTTTGCCAATCCGGTTATTATATAATGCCATATATATTTTCACAAGGATTGACGCAAGAAGAATCCCCACCGATAAAAAGCTGAATTCCACCTGCACAGGATTGACAATTTTCTCAATAGAACTTTTAACCAGTTCAAACGCCATAATAATAATTGCGCCAGATACAATAAAGCCTGTGATATATTCAATCCTTCCGTGGCCATATGGATGGTCAACGTCCGGCTTGGCCCCTGCCAGCTTAAAGCCCGCAAGCGTTACCACGGAAGAGCCTGCATCTGATAAATTGTTAAACGCATCCGCGGTAATGGAAATGGATTTGCTGAGGATGCCCGCCAGGAATTTCCCCAAAAATAACAGAAGGTTCAACGCAATGCCTACGACGCCGCAAAGCATCCCGTATTTCTGGCGCACCTCTGGGTTTTTCACGCTGTCCTTATCCTTTATGAACAAATTTATCAAAATTGAAAACACGCTTTTACCTCTCTTTTTTTGATGCTGCTATTATTGTAATATATTTTTCAATTACTAAGCATATGCAAAGGAAAGTAAATTTATACTGATTGCCAGATTAACCTGCCGCCCAGTATATGGGGAAACATTAATTAAAACCCAAAGCCGCAGGCTTACACATACACCTCATACGCTGGGTACGCCCTGTCAAAATGATATCCCAGCTTCTCGGCAAGCGCCACAGACCATTTATTCTGCGCATCCCAGCACGGATAAAGCCCCCTGTCCATACACTCTAAAATCAGCTTCGCTCCGCAGGCAGAAGCAAGGCCCCTGCGTCTGTATCCCTCTTTGGCGCCAATCTCAACCTCGATGCCTCCACGGTATACGGTGTAGGAAGACGCGCCTGCCACAAGCTCGCCTTGGCGTACTACCGCCACACCCAGCCCGCGCTTGTGGTACTCCTTGAAATCCACATATTGGGAGGTAAAGTCTTTTGCCCAATCCTGCTCCCTGGTCTGCTTAAAAATTCCTTCATCTATCAGTTTCACTTCAAATTCCGCATCCAAGCTGCCTGCAAGCCTTGTAAGCTTCTCCCTGTCAAATATCCCCGGCTCCTTCTTAATGGCATACCGCTCGACGCGCTTACAACATTCGCCATACACAGCCTCTATCTCCTTCGCCCAGGCTTCCCCCCGCGCATCCAAGGGAGGCACCATTATCACAAACTTCCGGGTGTGGGTTTTTATTTCCTCTGCCACCAAGCCCCGGTTTGCCTTGCCTGCAAAATAACAAAAATCCGCCAGCATGATCCTTGCCGCCTGCGGGTTCTCCTCACTGTCCGCCCAGGCTTCCCCCATATACCCTTGCAGGCATGACCAAATCAGGGACTCTTCCCAACCTGCAAATAGAGGGGCGATAGCAGCCATCTTGTTTTCACCAACTTTGTAAATACCCATAAGCAACCCCCTAATTTCTATAAAAATCCAATATCGCTTTTTTCCGCTTCCTGTCAGCAGTATCATTATTTTACATCAGCAGCGCGCAGAAAACAAGTAAAGAATTCCATTCAAGAAAGGCTTTACACCGAAACTCTGTGTCTGGTATAATAAAATTGCTATAACAACAGGCCGTAGAAAGCAGG
>CATLBW010000064.1 GCA_949879775.1 uncultured Lachnospiraceae bacterium | reverse complement strand
AAAAAGGAAACAGCCCTTAGGATGCTGCAGGATGGGGAATTACCAATTGATAAAATTGCAAAATATTCAGGTCTTGAAATCGCAGAAGTGGAGCAGCTTGCAGGGGTGCAAATCGTGAAATAACCGTCACGTTTCAAATTATCCAGCATCCCCCGGCTTTCTTAGGGACCAGGGGCGGGGATCGGCATTAACCGACAGCCCCTGGCTTGCCTAAGTGAGTTCATCCTTACTTTTACCTATCGCCCCTGCTTTTTTTGCATCAGCCCTGCGTGAACCGCGCCAAAAATTGTCTGGTGCGTTCTTCCTTGGGGCGCTCAAACACTTCCATAGGGTCCCCCTGCTCTAAGATATGCCCGTCGTCCATGAAGATGACATGGTTTGCCACGTCCCGGGCAAACGCCATCTCGTGGGTGACAATAACCATGGTAGTGTCCTGCTCGGCAAGCTCTTTCATGACCTTTAACACTTCTCCGGTCAGCTCCGGGTCAAGGGCGGAGGTTGGCTCGTCAAAACAGAGGATGTCGGGCTGTAAGGCAAGCGCCCGCGCAATCGCCACACGCTGGCACTGCCCGCCGGAAAGCTGGTGCGGATAGTTTGCCATACGGTCGGCAAGCCCCATCTGATTCAGCAGCTCCCTGGCCTGGGCTTCAATCTCATCGTGGATTTTCTTGCGCTCCGCCTTGTAATTCGGCAGCTCTTTCGCCAGCAGTTCCTTCGCCAGCATCACATTCTGCAAGGCGGTATACTGTGGAAATAAGTTGAAGGACTGGAATACCAGCCCGAAATGCAGGCGTTTCTTGCGTATTTCCGATTCCTGCTGTGTTTTGGCGTCGTCAGCGTCAAACAATGTCTCCCCATTTACGCGGATTACGCCCTTGTCGGGACGTTCCAGGAAATTCAAGCAGCGCAGCAGCGTCGTCTTGCCGCTGCCTGAGGAGCCGATGATAGAGACAACTTGTCCTTGTTCCAGGGAAAAGCTGATGTCCTTTAAAACCTCAGTGTGCCCGAAATATTTGCGTATATGTTCTACTTCTAAGATTGGCATGCTGTCCCTCCTCTATTTAAAATAATCCAGTTTCTTTTCCAACCGTCCAAGAAGGACTGTCAAAATGCCATTCCACAGCAGATAGTACACTGCGGTGAAAAACATCGGCCAAATCTCGCCTGATATGCCCTGGGAGCCTTTCATAAACGCCTGCCCAGCCCAGATAACTTCTTGCAGGGCGATAATACGAGCCAGGGAGGTGTCCTTTACAAGCGTGATAATCTCATTGGACATCGGAGGCACAATGCGCTTAATCATCTGAAGCAGCGTGATTTTAAAGAAAATCTGCCCTTTCGTCATGCCAAGGACCAACCCGGCCTCTTCCTGCCCGATTGGCACCCCTTGGATGCCTCCGCGGTAGATTTCCGAGAAATAGCAGGCATAATTGAGGATAAAGGAAACAGAAGCGGCGAAAAAACGCCCGGTTTCGCCGCCGCCCCAGACCGGGTTATGCAGGACAAGGCCTGGGAAATAGTAGATAATCAAAAGCTGGATCATCAGGGGCGTGCCCCTGACAATCAAGACAATGCATTTCGTGAAATAGCTTAGCGGCTTGAAGCGGGACATGGAGCCGAAGGCGATAACCAGTCCCAGCGGAAAGGCGCCGATAAGTGTCACGAAGAAAAGTTTTAACGTCTGCAGAAAACCAATGTTCAATGCTCTTAAGACAATGGGAAGTTGCTCTAAAATATGTTCCATAAGCGCTCCTAGTGAATATACGTACTTACTTTTGTTCGAAAATTACTGCTCAATTATCGCAGCCTGTACCCCATATTTTTCCGCACACTCTGTCATGCTCCCGTCTTTGTAGCTGGAAGCGAAGAAATCATTGAGCGCTTTTACCAGGTCTGAGCCTTTGCGGAAACCAACGCCGTACTCTTCGCTGTTAAGGCCAATTGTGTATGTAAGGTCGGCATAGCTTGTACCTTCCCCTACCATAGCTGCCGCCATCAGGGAGTCAATGACTGCGGCGTCAGAGGTCCCGGCTGCAACCTCCATCAAGGCGTCTGCCTGTGCCTTTACAGCAGTGTATTCCAAATCGAGCGCGGTTACCTGCTTCTCACCGGCGCTTCCTGCCTCTACAGCGAAAGTCAGGCCGGACAGGCTCTCTGTATCTTGGTACTGGTCTGCTTTATCCTTGGGCACGATGACAATCTGCGCATTGTTGCAATATGCGTTGGAACAATCCATAGAGCTTTTCACCTCGTCAGTCAGCGTCATGCCGTTCCATACACAGTCGATGGTCTTGCCGTCTAACTCCATGCTCTTGTTATCCCAGTCAATTTCCACGAATTCTGCGGTTACGCCCAGGCTCTTGGCAAACGCCTTTGCCATATCCGCATCAAAGCCAATCCATTCTCCGCTGTCATCTTTGTAATCCATCGGCTCAAAGTCGGTAATGCCGATAACTAAAGTCCCTTTGTCTTTCACATAAGCCAAGTCGCTGTTTTTGGCGCTGCCGGATGTCTCAGAATCTGTCTTGCCGCATGCAGCCAGTGACAGGGACATAATAAATGCCAACATAAACATAAGTATTTTTTTCATAATAAATCTCCCTTTCTTATGGTGTTTTTTATCGGATACGAACAGTATGCTTGATAGTTGTTTCGTTCCTTATTTAAGACCTACGCCAATATACTAACAAGTTAGCATATTAAAGTCAAGGGGTACAAAAAATAATATGGAATAAAGGCGGTATTTGGGTTATAATGGAAATAAATTTATTGGGTATTTGAAGGGACAATTTGTTGGTTCAGAAAGGGAAGCAGGAATTATGAGAAAAGAGAAAATGGCAATGGGGATAGCGCAGCCGTGCAGGCAAAGCGGCAGGCGGGGCAGGGATGGCAGACGTATCGCAATCGGGCTGTTGTGTGCGGCAATGGCTGTTGTCTTATTTATGCCTTTGCCAGCCCCACAGGATGTGCGTGCCGAGGGGGACACAGCCGCCACTATGAAAAGGCAGGTGGAGGCATTGGACAGAGGCATGGTTGCAATTAAGACGGAAGATGGCGTGTACTTGTCTTGGCGTCTTCTTGGCACAGATGATGCAGGCACGGCCTTTGAATTATACAGGGATGGACAGAAAATCACGCCATCAC
This sequence comes from uncultured Lachnospiraceae bacterium, assembly GCA_949879775.1. Taxonomy (GTDB): domain Bacteria; phylum Bacillota; class Clostridia; order Lachnospirales; family Lachnospiraceae; genus Petralouisia. The sequence continues at coordinate 14,469 of CATLBW010000064.1, read as the reverse complement.
CCATTGCGTCAAGCACCAATTACCTGGATGCGTCGGGTACGACAGAGTCACAATATGTCCTGCACACATTAGAGGATGGGCAGGACAGGGAACAGAGCAAAGCAATTTTTGTGTGGGAAAACAATTACTTGGACATTCCCCTGGATAAGCCGGCTCCGGGAGTGACGCCGGATGGCAAGCAATACGATTATTTCCCTAACGACGCTGCCTGTGGAGATTTGGACGGGGACGGCGAGTATGAGATTGTCCTCAAATGGCTGCCGTCTAATTCTGGCGACAATATGGCTGACGGTTACCGGGGGAACGTTTACCTGGATGCCTATAAGATGGACGGCAGGAAATTATGGCGCATTGATTTGGGTGTCAACATCCGTGCGGGCGCGCATTATACGCCATTTTTGGTATATGATTTTGATGGGGACGGTTATGCGGAGCTGGTTTGCAAGACAGCAGACGGCACGGTTGATGGCGGGGGAAGTGTAGTTGGGCAGGCAGGCAAGGACTGGCGGAGCCTGGCAGGGGTTATTTTGCAAGGACCGGAATACTTGACGTTGTTTGACGGTTTGACAGGCAAAGCATTAGATACCATTGATTATGAGCCGGGGCGCGGCATCCATGGCACGCCCGGCGTCCTCAATAAGGATTATTGGGGAGATGATTTTGGCAACCGCAGCGAGCGTTACTTAGCGGCGGTCGCCTATTTGGGAGGCAAGAAGCCCAGCGTCCTGGTGAGCAGGGGCTATTACGAGAATTTTGGCATGGCAGCTTACGATATTGCAGATAAGAAGTTTCAGAAGCGATGGTTCTTTGACACCAAGCAGGAAGGGAATGAGACGTTTGCCGGACAGGGCAACCACAACCTGGCAGTAGCGGACGTAGACAATGACGGCTTTGATGAGATTGTTTTTGGCGCCTGCACCATCGACCATGACGGGACAGGGCTTTATTCCAATCAGTTAGGACATGGGGACGCTATCCATGTGGGAGATTTTGACCCGGAAAGCCCGGGGCTTGAGATTTTTAGCTGTTTTGAGGAGGAGCCTTACGGCGTTGCGCTCCGCAGGGCCTGCGACGGCACAATCCTCTTCCGTTATCAAGCGGACGGAGACACCGGGCGCGCCATTGCCGGGAATTTCAGCCCGGACAACCCGGGAGCGGAATTTGCAGCGTCTATGGGTGATGATTTGTGGAACAGCAAAGGGGAAGTGATTGGCTCTTGGAGTTCCATCACAAAATGGATGCAGAATTTTACTATTTATTGGGATGGGGATTTGGAACAGGAAGTTATGGAGCGGACCATGATTGACGGTTACGGCAAGGGTAGGGTTTTTACGGCGTCCTATGACGTTACTTATATTAATGGCAGCAAGTCGAACTGCTCCCTTTCAGCAGATTTGCTTGGGGATTGGCGTGAGGAAGCCATCTGGCCTGCGCAGGACGGCTCTTATTTGAGGCTGTACCATACGGCAATCCCCACGCAGTACCGGATTGCCACTTTGATGCATGACACCCAGTACCGGGTGCAGGCTGCTGCCCAGAATGTAGGCTACAACCAGCCGGCGCATACGAGTTTCTTTTTGGGGACTGGGTATGCACTTCCTAAGCAGCCGCAGGTAGAAGCCGTAGGGCCGGGCAGCCCTGAGAACCCGGACAACCCGAAAGACCCGGAAAAGCCTACAGCCCCCCAGCCAGCCCGCTTAAAGGAAACGGCTAAGGTGAGCGCCTCGCAGTTAGCGGGAAATTGTTATGTAAAGGTGTCTTTTGGCAAGGTCAGCGGAGCCAAAGGATATGACGTATACCGCTCTGTGAAAGCTGCCTCAGGATATAAGAAAATTGGCGCCGTGACGAAAACTTCTTATACAGATAAAAACGTAAAGGCAGGGCGGGCATATTATTACAAGATTGTGGCAAAAGGGAGGCAGGCGGCTTGCAATAGCGCTATGAGCAAGAAATATGCGAAGATTACCGTCCTGGCAAAGCCGAAAGTGTCCGTAAAGGCATTGAAGAAAGGGAAGGTAAAGGTTTCCTATAAGAAGGTAAAATCAGCTTCCGGGTATACGGTTTATATTTCAAAGAGCAGGACGAAAGGGTTCAAGGCAGTAAAGACGGTGAGGAAAGCGGCGGCGGGGAACGTAACCGTCAAGGCAGGCGTGAAGAAAGGGAGATGTTATGTCAAGGTGCGCCCCTATAAAATGGTAAATGGTAAGCGCGTGGCAGGCACATACTCTAAGACGCTTTCCGTCAAAGTGAAAAATTAAGGGATTGGCAGGAGTGAATATGGTTAAAGAACGGTATGAATGTCTTAAATCAGGCGTGGATTTGCGCAAGAACCTGATTGAGTTGAAGCAGGAGCTAAAAAATGAAGCGGCGCGGCAGGAACTTCTTGCGTTGCTCGCTGGGGATTACAGCCTTTTTGCGGGGCTTTTGCAAAATGAGGAGCCAAAGGTGCGTAAAAATGCCGCATTAATCCTGGGGAGGCTGGGGCAGGATGAAAATGCAGGGATTTTGTATCAAGCGTATGAGAAGGAACAGCAGAGGTTCGTAAAGAGCGATTACCTCAAGGCTTTGATGGAGATTGACTGCTCGGACTGCCAGGCACAGTTAAAGGAACGCCTTGCGCAGCTTGAGCAGTACCGCCCCACGCAGGAGGAAGAGAAGCATATCCGCGAGGAGCTTTCTTCGCTCCGCAAGCTTTTGGATAAAGGGAATGCCCGCAGGAAACATTGTTTCCGGGGGTATGGGCATGCCTGGGAGGTTATTCTAACGACGGGAAAAAAATACCAGCAGATAACGGCGGAGCAGATTGAGGAGGGGAAGGTAACCCTGTTAAAAAGCGGGGTGCGTGTGTGCGGCGCGCATCTTGGGCCTGTCCTGCGCATCCCCACTTACCGGGAATTGCTGTTTCCATTAAATATAAAAAAGCTTCCTCCTGAGCCAAAAGAGGCGGCAAAGGAGCTGGCAAAATCCAATTTGCTGGAATTACTGCACAAGGCACATGAAGAGCATAAGGCACATGAAGAACATAAAGCACATGAAAAACATAAAGCACATGATGAGCATAAAGCACATGAAGATCATAAGGCGCATGAGGCGGAGGATAGTTTTTATTTCCGGCTGGGAATGCAAAGCAGACAGACCTTGGAGCAGCGCAGTGCATTTATTAAAAAGTGCAGCTATGCCTTGGAACAGGAGACAGGTGGGAAATTGAAGAATTCCCCTTCAGATTATGAGCTGGAAATCCGTCTGGCAGAGAACAGGGAAGGGGAGTTTGTGCCGTTGGTAAAGCTGTTTACGTTTGCAGAAAAACGGTTTTCTTACCGTAAATATACGGTGGCGTCGTCCATACGGCCAGAGCAGGCGGCGTTGATAGCGAGGTTGGCGAAACCTTATTTGCAGGAACATGCACAAGTTTTAGACCCATTTTGCGGGGTGGGCACTATGCTGATTGAGCGGGAGAGGGTTTGTCCGTCAAAAGTGATGTACGGGGTTGATATTTTCGGGGAGGCCATTGCCAAAGCAAAGGAGAATACGAAGCTTGCCGGCAGGGAGGTTTACTATATCAACCGCGACTTCTTTGAATTTACCCACAAATACGCTTTTGATGAAATTATTACGGATATGCCGGAGCGTGGGAAAAAGAGCAAAGGCGAGCAGGATGCGCTCTATGCGGCTTTCTTTGAGAAGGCGGGCGAGCTGCTGACGGAGGAGGGGCGGGTCATTATGTACTCCAATGAGAAGAATTATGTGAAGAAACAGCTTCGCCTACATAAAGAGTTTATGCTTTTGCGAGAGTATAGCATGGATGAAAAGGACAATTATTATCTATTTATTATCTGCAGGCGATGAGGCGGCAGGCATTTTGGCGTTGGGGACTGTGGCTGTCTGGTTTATGGCCAATGACGATAATTTTTGCCGTTGGCTATAAACCAGACAGGGTAAATATGAAATGAACAAAAATTACTTAAATAATTTTGAAAATGATATTGACATTTTCGTCGATATTTGTTATTATTCTATAGTCGTCAAGATGAGATGGCGGTTATAAATTATTTGCGGAAGTGCTGGAATTGGCAGACAGGCAAGACTAAGGATCTTGTGTCTGTATAGACGTGTGGGTTCAAGTCCCATCTTCCGCATGTGAGAAGGAAACCTTGTGAATGAACGAGGTTTTCTTTTTAATCTGTATTTATAACTAATTATTCATCAAATAAATCCGCATGCGTGCCCGTGTCAATCAATGTCCTCCAATGCTTCTGCAAAACTGCCGTATCTCTTTGTATTCGGATCTTTGCTGATTTGCTTTGCTTCCTCCATAGCATCTATCACTTCTTTTTTATATCTTGGAAGTTCAACACTAAAAGGAAGCCCGCCACGCATGATCGCCTGCCTTAAAAACATATTCACTGCGCTGGACATATCAATTCCAAGTTGATTAAACAACTCTACAGCCTGTTTTTTCACATCTTCTTCTATTCTTATCTGCGTTTGCACAGTTGCCATAATTTCACCTTCTTTCTTCTATTATAGTATATCATATTGTTTACATTGTAAATCACCCTTTCTATCAGTTTTTTTGAGAGTGATAATACTTCAAGTCCCATTTTCCGCATGGAAGCGTATAAGCTGTGAATCCGGGGATTCTTTATTCTGTGGTTAACAATCAGAGGGGGGAGGTTTGTCATCCCGTACAAATGTTACAGAATATCCCCTTGTTCCTTGGTTTTATAAAAATCCCCGCCTCTTTGCCTCTTTTATTAAATAAGGCTGGATATCAGGGTATGTCCATTTTTCCGGCAGTTCATCCGTTATCGCGATTTTCTCAATTTCGCTATGTAACTCTGTTTCAAAACATTTTATGTCGGCAAAATACAGCATGCCGAAGGATTCTTTGCCGTCAAAATTATCAGGCTTTAAAACAGAATATACGCAAATAGGCTTTATGTCAAATTCTGTAGCTCCAGTTTCCTCATACAGTTCCCTTTTTGCCGTGTCCATGATATTTTCCCGGTTGTTGCCGTCTTTAGGGAGATGTTCCCGATGGCCTCCGGGGATTTCCCATGTGTCTCTGTCTTTATGTTTGCAAAAGACATATTTATTCTTTGTTTTGGATATTATTACCGCAAATTTAAGCAGCTCATCGTCTATGCTGTCATAAAATCGAACCTCTGTCATTTCAGTTATCCTTCCTTTCGGGGCAGTGTGTTTCTATGAGAATATTTTTCACTTTTTCAACAAATTTTCCAATTCATTTGTTCCGTTTTGATAAGATGAATTTACTTCCTGGTAAAGGCTATTGTAAAATTCACTCGCAATATATTGCCGCCCTTTGGCAATGGTTGTGGCTTTCTTTGTATAAAAACTGGAATATAAATTTTCTAATTTATACTTATATTCTTGAAAAAAGGACGGGGTAATATCGTTTTCCCCGGTCGAGACAGAACCGTCTGGCAATATGGAGTACAATGGCTCGGCAACAATGCCTTTATAAAGTAATGTCCTTGCGATTCCCACTGCGCCTGCTGCGTCTAATTTATCTGCATCAAATAAAATTTTTGCCTCTAAGCTTTGGGGCGGGTTGTCCTGCCTATACCTATGTGAAGCTATGCACTGTTTTACCTGCTCTGCGTAGGAAACTTCAAAGCCATGCGCCAACAGGAATTGATAAGCTTTTTCACCTCCTACAATGGCGTGGCACAGGGCAGGGTTTTCAAACTGTTCTTTTCTTCCGATATCATGTAACAAGCATGCGGCAATCAAGATATCATAATTTACATTGTTTTCTGTTTTTGCAATTTCCAATGCATGATAAAGCACACGGTATACATGTTCTTTATCATGGGCTGTATCTTTCATGCAGCAGACCATAAAGTTTTCAAGCAATTTATATGTCCCTCTATCCAAAATATCCCTCCTGTTTTAGTTTTTATGGGTTGGCGTATTTATATGTAAAGCGTATAGCGTCGGCCGCGGCCTTGCAAGATGTTGTTTTTTATATTATAGGGCAGGGGCAGCGTGAAATCAATGAAAACATAACAAGGGATTCATAGGGGAAAGGATTCCACAGAAAAAATTTAAGGATTTTTTAATATTTTATGCAATATCATAAACCCATAAAAACGAAAGGGGCGAAGTGATGTATTTACGGATATTGAAAAAAGATTTAAAGCGGAAAAAGACCATGAACATGATCCTGCTGATTTTTATCATCCTGGGAGTGATGTTCACGGCAAGCAGCGTCAACAACATGGTTACGGTCGCCACGGCGCTTGACGGGTATTTTGAAATGGCGGATGTGCCGGATTATTGGTTCGCCACGTCTTATGAGGAGGAGGCCGGGCGTGTGGAGGAGTTTGCCCGCGAGAACGGGTATGAGCTGCGTATGTCGAAGCTTGTCCAGGTTGACCCCAGAGACGTAAAGGTGGAGGGGCGGCGGTTTGAGTATTCCAGCTCTTTGGTCCTGGCAAAAGTGGGTGACACGCGGGTGTTTGATGGGAATGGGCAGGAGGTTACAAAGGTAAATGAGGGTGAAATTTATGTGTCCTCAGAAGTTTTCCATTCAGCGGACAATGATTTCCACATAGGCAGCAAGATAGAAATATCTTCGGATGGCAGGGCGAAAGAATTTACGCTGAAAGGTTATACGAAGGACGCGTTGTTTGGCTCATCCATGATGGGCATGACGCGGTTCCTTGTCAGCGAGGAAGACCGTCGGTTTTTTGATGGCGAGGCCAGCACGAAGTTCTACTCTTTGCTGATTGATACCAGCGACGAGGCGTTCATGGAAAAGTTTGAGGACCTGAATATTAAGACAACGATGAGCATTGACCGTGCAGGCATGAGGATGATGTATGTCATGGATATGCTGATTGCGGCGGTGGTGTTGATTGTCAGCATTTGCCTGATCCTGATTTCCCTGGTGATTTTGCAGTTTACGATTAGCTTTACGGTCAGCGAGGAATTCCGGGAGATTGGCGTGATGAAAGCGATAGGGATTTCCAACCGCAAAATACGCGGGCTTTATATCCTCAAATATTTTGCCATTTCTGTGGCAGGGGCGGCCGTTGGGCTTGTGCTCAGCGTGCCTTTTGGGAACCTGCTGATTCAGAGCGTGTCGGATAACATGATTATTTCCGGGCAGGGGAGGATATTCCTCAACGTCGTGTGTGCCGTGGGCACGGCGGCGGCAGTCGTGTGGTTCTGTTACCTGTGCACACGCAAAATTAAGAAATTTTCCCCGATCGCCGCTATCCGCAATGGTGAAATGGGCGAGCGTTATAAGCGCAAAGGATTGCTGCGCCTTGGCCGGTCGCATATGGCGCCGACGGCGTTTATGGCGGTAAACGATGTTTTGAGCAGCGTCAGGCGTTATGCTTCCATGATTTTGATTTTCATCTTGGGGCTGCTGTTAGTGATTATCCCGGTAAACAGCATTAATACCTTGCAGTCTGATAAATTGCTGCCGCTGTTCAATATGGCGGACTGCGACCTTGTCATTTCCCAGGAGCTTTTGTTTTCCGCGAATGGGACGAATGAAAACATGATTGAGGAAAAGCAGGAAGAGGTAAAGGAGACGCTCCTTGCCCATGGAATCCGCGCCGATGTGTTTCAGGAAGTCATGTTCCGTTTTTATGTTTCGCACGGCGATAAAAAAATGTCGTCCCTTTCCTTTATAGGGAAAGGCGGGGTGCGCACGGATGAGTACGCTTATCTGGAGGGGACGCCGCCGGAAAATGACGGCGAGGTCGCTATTACCTATCGGGTGGCGGATAAAATCGGCGCGGAAATTGGCGACAAGGTAGAGATTGATATGGGCGGCGAGGTGAGGGAGTACCGGGTGACGGCAATCAACCAGAGCATGAACAACCTCGGTGAAGGAATCCGTTTCTATGAGGGGGATGATGTTGATTATAATTTTGCGGCAGGCAGCTTCGGCATCCAGGTGCGTTACCAGGATAACCCAGACAGTAAGACATTGCGTGAGCGGAAAAAACTGTTAAAGGACCTGTTTGCGGAGACAGACGTCTATGAGGTAGGGGAATATATCAGTTACATGATCGGCGACGTTGCGGGACAGCTTGAGGGCGTGAAAAGCCTGGTCTTTTGCATCATCCTCTGCATCAATATCCTGGTCGCCGTGCTTATGGTAAAAAGCTTCATCACCAGGGAAAAAGGGGAAATAGCCATGCTTAAAGCGCTGGGCTTTGGCAATGCTTCGCTGGCTGCTTGGCAGTCTATGCGCATTGGCATGTCGCTTGTGATTGCCATTGCCATCGGGACGTTGGCTTCCACGCCCTTATCAAAGCTCACAATCGAGCCGATTTTTCGCATGATGGGCGCGTACAGCATAGAATTTGAAGTTGTTCCACTTGAAGTGTATGTGATCTATCCGTTTGCCGTGCTTGCGGCAACGGTGCTTGCGGCAGCGGCAGGGGCGGCGTTATCCCTGCGCAAAATTTCTGCTGCGGAAACGTCAAATATAGAATAGGAAGGATGGGAAATGATGGGTAATGTTTTGGAAGTAAAAGACCTTTGTAAAACATATATTGTAAATAAACGGCAGAACAATGTGCTGAAAAATGTCAATTTCTGCATTGAGGAGGGAGAGATGGCAGCGGTCATGGGTCCTTCCGGCTCAGGGAAGTCCACGCTTTTGTACGCAGTTTCCGGGATGGACGCCATTACGGCAGGGAGGGTGGATTTTGCAGGCAGGGATATCTCCAAGCTCTCAGCGCGTGAGCTTGCAGGCCTGCGCTTAGACGAGATGGGATTTATCTTCCAGCAGATGTATATGTTAAAGAACCTCACAGTGCTGGACAATATTATCCTTCCTTCCTGCCAGTCCGGGAAAATCAAGGAAAGCCGTAAGCAGACTATGGTACGGGGGCAGGACCTTATGCGCAAGCTTGGCATTATCGAGATAGCTGACAATGATATCAACGAGGTATCCGGCGGGCAGCTTCAGCGTGCTTGTATCTGCCGGAGCATGATGAATAAGCCGAAAATGATTTTTGCTGACGAGCCTACCGGGGCGTTAAACCGCAGCTCCTCGGATGAGGTCATGGAGGAACTGGCGAAAATAAACAGGGAGGGCACAACCATTATGCTCGTCACCCATGACGTCAAGGTTGCGGCAAAATGCACGCGGGTATTCTATATTGTTGACGGGAATATTAAGGGAGAGTATAATCTGGACAGGTATGCATCCCCCACGCAGCTTCGGGAGCGCGAGCGTGCGCTCAATAACTGGCTGATGGAAATGGGCTGGTAAGATCAGGGAGGAAATTTGGGAGCATGACGGACATTTTAATTGTGGAAGATAATGAGGAACTGGCAGGGCTGCTCTGTGATTTCCTGCGTGCAGAAGGGTACGTCGTATCTGTCGCGGGGACAAGCGAGAAGGCTTTGGCGTTGTATGAGCGCTACGGGACAAGGCTTCTCGTGCGTGACGTCATGCTGCCGGGCGCAGACGGTTTTGCCATATGTAAGAAAATCCGGGAGCAGAGTAACGTGCCGATTCTCATTGTGAGCGCGAAGACCACGAAGGACGACAAATTGAACGGGCTGCTTTTGGGTGCGGACGATTACATTGAGAAGCCCTATGACATAGATATCCTGCTGGCGAAAATCAAAGGGATTTTTAAAAGGCGCTATTCGCTGGATGAGATTTCTGAGGGAAACCTTACCTTGAACAAAGAGAGCAGGACGGTATACAAGGACGAAGGGCTGTTGGAGATGACGGCTAAGGAGTTTGATTTGCTGCTTTTGCTGGTGGAAAATAAAGGGAAGGCATTGAGCAAGGAATTCCTGTTTCGGCAGGTGTGGGGCAGCGACAGCTTTTCCGAGCCGCAGACGCTTACCGTGCATATCAAATGGCTGCGGCAGAAGATAGAGGATAATCCGAAAGATCCTAAGAAGATCCTTACCGTCTGGGGCGTGGGGTATAAATTTCTATGAAAAGTTTCCGAAAAATATTCCGTATATCTGTTGGGGCTATGGCAGTTATGTTCCTGGCGGCAAACCTGCTCCTGCTGCCTTCGCCCCATAAAAGCGGCAGCCCTTACCGCGTGGAGATTGACAGGCTTGCCCGTGCCATTGAAGAATATGGGTTTGAAAAAGTTAGCCTGTCAGGCTGCCAATATGTAAAAAACATTGTCCGTTGTGAAGGGCGGGCGAAAGAGGCTTTCTTTGAGGAGGGGGAAAGCGATTATTCCGTGCGGGCAGTGGCTGGCGCCTTATACCGATTTGACTATGAAAGCCAGCCCCAGGAGGGGGCTGGTAAGGTTGTTGTGGCCGTCAACCTAATCCTTGCGGCAATGTCTTTGTTTGTCCTGTGCCTGCTCATATTCCTCTGGCATAAAATTATCAGGCCGTTTGAGGAATTGCGCGACGTGCCGTATGAGCTTTCCCGGGGGAACCTGACGTCGCCGATGAAGGAGGACAGGGACCGTTTCTTTGGCAGGTTTGTCTGGGGGCTTAATATGCTGCGGGAAAACCTGGAAAGCCACAGGCAGCGGGAACTTAGCCTGCAGCGGGAGAAAAAGATGCTTGTCCTCTCGCTCTCCCATGACATCAAGACGCCGCTGTCAGCCATAAAGCTGTATGCGAAAGCGCTCTCTAAGGGGCTTTACCGTGATACGGGCAAGCAGCTTGAAATCGCAGAGGGCATAGGGCAAAAGGCGGATGAAATAGAGGGCTTCCTCGCACAGATTATCGAGGCTTCGAGTGAAGATTTCCTTGACCTGGAAGCGGAGCAGGGGGAATTTTATATGTCTAAGCTTGTGGAGGAGGTTTCCGGCTATTACCGTGAGAAGCTGGAGATTTTGAAGATAGGCTTCACTGTGGAAAAGTATGCGGACTGCCTGCTGCGGGGCGACCTCGACCGAAGCGTGGAGGTCTTGCAGAATATCTTGGAGAACGCGGTCAAATATGGGGATGGGCATGAGATTGCAGTGTCGTTTTCCGAGGAGGAGGACTGCCGGCTTATCACGGTAAGGAATACTGGCTGTACGCTGCCGGAAGCAGAGCTTACGCATATTTTTGAAAGCTTTGTCCGGGGGACGAATGCAGGCAGTGTCAGCGGCAGCGGGCTGGGGCTTTATATCTGCCGCCAGTTGATGCATAAAATGCAGGGGGAAATCTATGCGCAGATAAAAGAAGGGCAGATGTTTGTTACGGTAATTTTTGTGAGGGCGTGAAGGAGGGATGGAATGGCACAGATCAATGTAAATGACCTGACGTGGTCCTATGAGGGGAGTTTTGGCAATGTTTTTGAACATGCTTCTTTTTCCATTGACACAGACTGGAAGCTAGGGTTTTTAGGCCGCAACGGCAAGGGGAAGACGACGTTCCTCAATTTGCTGCTGGGAAAATACCAATATGAGGGGAGCATCACTACGCCGGCGGTGTTTGATTATTTCCCATACTGCATCACCGAAGGGCAAATGCAGCGTCCGGCGGCGGAGTTTATGGAAGAAATCAAGCTGCAGTGCGATCCTTGGCGGGTGATATGCGAATTGGAGAAAATCGGCGCAGACGTTGAAATCCTCTACAGGCCTTTTGCAAAGCTCAGCCCGGGGGAGCGCACAAAGGTTCTTTTGTCCGTCCTGTTTTCGGGGGAAAACGACTTTCTTTTGATTGACGAGCCTACGAACCACCTGGACGAGAAATCCAGGCAGGATGTGAAAGCATACCTGTCTTCCAAGAAAGGGTTTATCCTGGTATCGCATGACCGGGATTTGCTGGATAGCTGCGTGGACCACGTCCTTGTGCTGAACAGACAGAGTATCGAGGTGCAGAAAGGCAATTTTACGAGCTGGTGGGAGAACAAGCGGCGTAAAGATTCATTTGCGGAGGCAGAAAATGAGAAGCGCCAAAAGGAAATCCGCAAGCTCCGGCGGGCTGCTGCCCAGGCTTGTGCGTGGGCGGATAAAAATGAAGGGACAAAGATAGGGTTTGACCCGGTGAAGGAGCACGACAGGTCTGCAGGCACGAGGCCTTATATCGGGGCGAAAACCAAAAAGATGCAGAGCCGTGCCAAGCAGATGCAAAAAAGGATAAACCGGGAAATCGAGCAGAAGGAAGGGCTCCTTACAGATTTGGAACAGACGGCGGACTTAAAGATGAAGCCGCTTATACACCATAAAGACGTGCTTTTGCGGGTAAAAGACTATGCCCTCAGGTACGAAGGCATGGAAAGCCCGCTGTTTACAGATTTATCTTTTACGCTGTGCAGGGGGGAGCGGATTGCCCTGCATGGGAAGAACGGATGCGGAAAATCCACGCTGCTGAAAATAATCCTGCAAAAATGCGGCATGCTCCAAACGGACCTGCCGGTTTTGGAATCCGGGATATGCGAGACGCCATCGGGGCTGGAGATTTCCTATGTGAACCAGGAGACGTCGATGTTAAGGGGCGGCATTTTAGCGTTTTGCGAACAAAGGCAGATAGAGGAAAGCCTTTTTTGCGCGATACTCAGGCAGCTTGGCATGGAACGCGTACAGTTTTCCAAGAATATCGAGGAGTACTCCGAGGGGCAGAAGAAGAAAATCCTTTTGGCCGCGAGCCTGCTTGTGCCTGCGCATCTGTATATATGGGACGAGCCGTTAAATTATATTGACGTGTTTTCCCGTATGCAGATAGAGAAATTGTTATTAGGGCGCCAGCCGACGATGCTCTTTGTGGAGCATGACGCGAGGTTCCGTGAGAAAATAGCTACCGCTTCGGTTGAATTGCAGGAGGGGTAAAATTAAAAAACGGCAGGGGGATAATATTGACAAAGGAAAGAGGTGGTGGTAAACTTTGCTTATATCCATAAAAATTATAAGCAAGGGAGAGGAAACGTATGAAGAACTTTTTAAAAGTTGCGAAAGTAAGTTTGATGGTTATGGCGTGCGCTCTGTTTCTTGGGATAGGGATCAAAGCGGAAGCCGCGCCGGGCAAGGTTACAGGGCTGAAACAGACAGCGGCTAACTCCGGCGCTGTAGCAGTAGAGTGGACAGAACCCCAGGGGAGCGTTATCGGTTATCAGCTTGAGTGGTGCCAGGACAAGAGTTTTACCGGCAGCACCTATAAGTCCCTCATGACGGAAGGCAATAAGGGCGCGATTCCTGATACATTCCCGGCTGCAAAGTCTATCTATGTAAGGGTAAGGGCGATTGACAGCCAGCAGGAAGAGGGAGAGGTTTCCAGCGTGCTTGAAGCGGTTACATCCCCTTATGGCAAGGTTACAGGCATCAAGCAGACGAAAGCGGAATCCAAGAAGATTACTTTAAGCTGGAAGAAGGTGTCCGGCGCAACCGGTTACTATATTGAATACTATAAGAAGAGCACTAATGGCAAGTCTAAAAAAGCGTTGACCGGCAATGTTTCTTCTTACAAGTTGTCGGCAGCAGAGAATACCAAGTATCGTGTAGCAATGCTCCCATTCAAAAAGAGCCCGTCCGGTTTCATAGCTTACGGTACTGATGCTTCCGCATGGAGCGATATGTCTACCATGCCTAAGAAGATTACCAAGCTGAAATTCCTTGGCAGCGGCAGCAGCACAGACCCATATGTCAAGAGGGCTGATTTCTCCTGGAGCAGGAGCGATGCGGCAACAGGTTATGAATATACTTTATATGGGAATAATGGCAAGAAATTAGCAAAAGGCACGACAAAGGTTGACAAGCCGAATAAGGGCGTGGTCATCACGAACAAGAAGCTGGTCAATACGCAGTTTATGAAGATAAAGGTACGTGCGTATATTACGGTCAATGGCAGTAAGAAATATGGTCCGTCTTCTGATTACCTCTGGTTTGGCAAATACCCGTCAAATGTGAAGAAGGCAATGGTCGGCAGATATGCATCGGATGGTGTGAAGATTTCCTGGAAGAAGATGACAGGGGCTAAGAATTACACCGTATATGTATCTACAAAGCCATATTCCGGTTATAAGAAGGTTTCCACAACTTCCAAGACGAGCTGTGTCATCAAGAAATGCGGCGGAGCGGCAATCACCACAGGGAAAAATTATTACTATAAAGTAGTGGCTTCGAAGAAGGTTGGCAAGAAGACCGTTAAGAGTGATGATGATTGGCATGGCGAGTTTTACATAACAACCAGATACAGTTACTACTAGAAGAAGATGATAGATGGTTTGGAATCAACGTTATAATGGCACAATTTAGGTTCGATTTCAGTGTGAATGCCATTTTCGCGAAGTAAATTTCATGATAGGTCGCCTGTTTTTATAGCAAATTTAAAAACAGGCGGCTTTTTCATCTTATAAGATAAAAATAATATGCGCACTGTCCTGTCCTAAAACAAGTATTGCTCCTTTCGTATACATTTGTGAATAGGCAATTGCGAAACTCAATAATTTTATAAATTTCATATACAAATCAAAAAATTTAAGAGAAAATATTTGCTTAGAATTGTATAAATTGTATATGAAATTTTGATAACTTAGTAGTTTTGTAATTACTTAAAATT
>CATLBW010000063.1 GCA_949879775.1 uncultured Lachnospiraceae bacterium | reverse complement strand
ATGTGTCAATTCCTTGCTTCACTGAATGAGAGCCGGGAAAGTTTTGAATCCTACTTTACGCCAAAGGATATGTTTGATATTTGGAAAAAACAGAAAATTGCTGATTACTCCACCTTGCCAGTGACAAAGAAAGTGTATGCGGATATAGACAATGCTACAAGAATGAAACTCCGAAATGAACATTTAGAGCGACAATTTAAGAAAAATCAGAGTGACAGCGAATAAAAATAGAGCCATTTTAGAGCCACAAGCCATTTTCAATGAAATTCCGGCAAGTGGCTTTTCCTTGTGTTCGCTATTATTTTTAGACATTAAGAAACCGCAACCCCTTGATTTCTCAAAGGATTGCGGTGCTTATTTTACTTATTTGGCTCTAATCACAAGATTACTCAATGATTGTTGCAACCCTGCCAGAACCTACCGTACGACCACCCTCACGAATAGCGAATGTAAGACCCTGCTCCATAGCGATCGGATGAATCAATTCGATTGTCATCTCTACGTTATCGCCAGGCATGCACATCTCTGTGCCTTCTGGTAAGTTGCAGACGCCAGTTACGTCAGTTGTCCTGAAATAGAACTGCGGTCTGTAGTTGTTGAAGAACGGAGTATGACGTCCACCCTCGTCTTTTGTCAAAACGTATACCTGAGCGGTAAACTTCGTGTGGCAGGTAACCGTGCCAGGTTTAGCCAATACCTGTCCTCTTTCAATTTCTGTTCTCTGGATACCACGAAGCAGCGCACCGATGTTATCACCAGCCTGAGCCTCGTCTAACAGTTTACGGAACATCTCGATACCGGTTACAACCGTCTTCTTGGTCTCTTCTTTGATACCAACAATTTCAACATCCTCATTGACATGAAGGACGCCACGCTCTACCCTACCAGTTGCAACTGTACCACGTCCGGTAATTGTGAAGATATCCTCGATAGGCATCAGGAACGGCTGGTCTACTGCACGCTGAGGATCTGGAATATAATCATCAACAGTTGCCATCAGCTCCATAACCTTGTCGCCCCACTCTCCGCTCGGATCTTCCAGAGCCTTCAAAGCAGAACCTTTTACGATCGGACAGTCAGAGAACTCATACTCTTCCAATACTTCTGTGATTTCCATCTCTACTAACTCAAGCAGCTCTTCATCGTCTACCATGTCGCATTTGTTCATGAATACAACGATATAAGGAACGCCTACCTGACGAGATAACAGGATGTGCTCTTTCGTCTGAGCCATAACACCGTCAGTAGCAGCAACCACGAGGATAGCGCCGTCCATCTGTGCAGCGCCAGTAATCATGTTCTTTACATAGTCAGCATGGCCTGGGCAGTCAACGTGTGCGTAATGCCTCTTCTCTGTCTCATACTCAACGTGAGCGGTAGAGATTGTGATACCTCTTTCTCTCTCTTCAGGAGCTTTATCAATATTTTCGAAATCAGTAGCTTCGTTTCCGGCAACTCTCTCAGACAAAACTTTTGTGATAGCAGCTGTCAAAGTTGTTTTACCATGGTCAACGTGACCAATGGTTCCGATATTACAATGCGGTTTTGTTCTCTCAAATTTAGCTTTAGCCATTTTATAACGTCCTCCTTCATTCATGCCCTCTTTGGGCTTTCTCAATTTTAAATCAGCTATTTATGATTATATTCGATAATTATAGGATTTTCAAGTCTTTTCTGCCTATTCTTTAGCAGAAATAACTTTTTCCTGCACCGACTTTGGAACTTGCTCATATTTCTCAAAGAACATGGAATAATTACCACGTCCCTGCGTCCTGGAACGAAGGTCCGTAGAGTAACCGAACATCTCTGCAAGCGGTACAAACGCACGTACAATCTTGCCGCCGCCCAAGTCATCCATGCCTTCAATACGTCCACGGCGGGAGTTAATATCACCGATAACGTCTCCCATATATTCCTCCGGCATTGTCACTTCCACCTTCATAATTGGCTCTAACAGCACCGGCGTCGCTTTCTTCATAGCCTCCTTGAATGCCATAGATCCAGCGATATGGAACGCCATTTCCGAAGAGTCAACTTCATGGTAGGAACCGTCATATACGGTAGCATGCACGCCCACAACTGGGAACCCTGCCAAAATACCTGCTTTGGTTGCCTCTTCAATACCTTCACCGACAGCGGGGATATATTCCTTTGGAATCGCTCCGCCGACAACTTCGGAGTCAAACTTAAACAATTCTTCTCCATTGGCATCCATCGGCTCAAACCTAACTTTACAGTGGCCGTACTGCCCACGTCCACCAGACTGTTTTGCATACTTGTATTCCTGGTCGATTGGTTTGGTAAACGTCTCTTTATACGCAACCTGAGGCGCTCCGACATTTGCCTCTACCTTAAACTCACGGAGAAGACGGTCAACAATAATTTCCAAATGCAGCTCACCCATACCGGCAATGATGGTCTGCCCAGTCTCGGTATTGGTATGCGCACGGAATGTCGGGTCTTCTTCTGCAAGCTTAGCAAGCGCCTCACCCATCTTGCCCTGGCCTGCTTTTGTCTTTGGCTCAATTGCCAGCTCAATAACCGGCTCTGGGAATTCCATAGACTCTAAGATTACCGGGTGCTGATCATCACAGATGGTGTCGCCTGTACTGGTAAACTTAAACCCAACGGCTGCTGCAATATCTCCAGAATATACTTTGTCAAGCTCAGCCCTCTTATTTGCATGCATCTGTAAGATACGTCCTACACGTTCTTTTTTGCCCTTAGTAGCATTCAATACATAAGAACCGGAATTCATAGTTCCGGAGTATACGCGGAAGAATGCCAGCTTTCCAACGAAGGGGTCTGTCATAATCTTGAAAGCAAGCGCAGAGAATGGCTCCTCATCAGAAGAATGCCTCTCAGTCTCATTCCCATCAAGATCTACGCCCTTAATTGCCGGAATATCTGTGGGGGCAGGCATATAATCCAGGATTGCATCCAACAATTTCTGAACTCCCTTGTTGCGGTAAGCAGAACCGCAGCACACCGGAACTGCCGTACACTCGCAGGTCCCTTTCCTTAACGCCGCTTTCAGCGCTTCCACAGAAGGCTCTTTGTCCTCCAGGAACTCCATCATCAGATCATCATCTAACTCACAGATTTTTTCTATTAACTCAGAACGATACAACTCTGCATCATCCTTCATGTCATCTGGAATATCAGTGATAGAAATGTCATCGCCCTTGTCATCATTGTAGATGTAGGCTTTCATTTCAAACAAATCAATAATTCCTTTAAAATCATCTTCTTTGCCAATCGGCAACTGAAGAATAATCGTATTTTTTCCTAAACGTGTCCTAATCTGGTCCACTGCTCCGTAAAAATTTGCTCCTAAAATGTCCATCTTATTGATGAATGCCATTCTAGGTACGTTATAGGTATCAGCCTGACGCCATACATTTTCAGACTGAGGCTCTACCCCGCCTTTTGCGCAGAAAACACCGACTGCGCCGTCAAGCACACGGAGTGAACGCTCAACCTCAACCGTAAAGTCAACGTGTCCCGGAGTATCAATAATATTGATACGATGCTCTAAAGCGCCATCCTTGGGCTTGCAGTTCTCCTGCTCCGTCCAGTGACAAGTTGTAGCGGCTGAAGTAATCGTGATGCCCCTTTCCTGCTCCTGCTCCATCCAGTCCATGGTAGCAGTACCCTCATGAGTATCACCAATCTTATAATTAACACCGGTATAATAAAGAATACGCTCGGTCAATGTCGTCTTACCGGCATCAATATGCGCCATAATACCGATATTTCTGGTTCTCTCTAATGGATATTCTCTTCCAGCCAAGGTTCTTTCCTCCTAAATTTATATAACAGAAACAATACTTCCCACACCACAGCCCATGTGCATCACACGAGCTGTGCAGGCACGCGCCCAAATCAAATTCGCCATGGGGCCTTTCCAAACCCCATACGCATTACACGCCCCTTGCAGGTGGGAACCCAATTCTATATTGCCAAAAGGCAATTATTTTATTTACAAAATTGCGGCTATCGTTACGTTTACTTTTAATACATCACAACACTTCCTAGAATCTGTAATGTGCAAACGCCTTGTTTGCCTCTGCCATCTTGTGCATATCTTCTTTTTTCTTTACGGATGCTCCTGTATTGTTCGCCGCATCCATAATCTCATTTGCCAGCCTCTCTTCCATTGTCTTCTCGCCTCTCTTGCGGGAATAGAGCGTCAGCCAGCGAAGCGCCAATGCCTGGCGTCTGTCAGCCCTTACCTCAATCGGCACCTGGTAAGTCGCTCCGCCAATACGTCTTGCCTTTACTTCCAATACCGGCATTACGTTATTCATCGCTTCCTCAAATACATCAATTGCAGGCTTATCTGTCTTCGCTGCAACTCTGTCAAATGCTCCGTATACAATTTTCTGGGCTACGCTTTTCTTACCATCTAACATGATGTTATTGATAAGCTTGGTAACCACTTTGTTATTATACAACGGATCTGCTAATACGTCTCTTTTTTGAGTATGTCCTTTACGTGGCACGTTGCTTCCCTCCTTAATCATTCCTTTTTCATTTCATTCGATTAATTCAACGGTACTCACATGTGTCAGCCGCATCTTACATGCAGCCGGGATTCACACCCCGGCATCCATAGCCAGGCTGTACTTCCTACTAACTATCTGTGTATTCGTGCGGAAATTTATCTATAAAAAAGAATGTGCGCCTATGCGCTTTCCAACACTAAACCCATAGTAGCCAAGATGCTTATTGGTCAATCTGCCCAACAAGAATCCACACTTACTGTGATACTATTGGTGCGCTAATATTTATTTCTTAGCGTCTTTCGGCCTCTTTGCACCATATTTGGAACGTGCCTGGCGTCTGTTTGCAACGCCTGCGGTATCTAAAGTCCCACGAATGATATGGTATCTTGTACCTGGTAAGTCTTTTACTCTTCCGCCGCGGATAAGAACAACGCTATGCTCCTGCAGGTTATGGCCTTCGCCCGGAATATAGCTTGTAACCTCAATTCCGTTAGAGAGACGTACTCTGGCAATTTTACGGAGAGCAGAGTTAGGTTTCTTAGGAGTTGCAGTCTTAACTGCTGTACATACACCTCTCTTCTGTGGCGAAGCATTATCCGTCGGACGTTTCCTCAAAGAATTATATCCCTTCTGCAAAGCCGGAGCCGTAGACTTCTTCTGAGATGTCTGTCTTCCCTTTCTTACTAACTGGTTAAATGTTGGCATTCTTTTCACCTCCTATAAGATTATATGTGCCTGTTTATGCACGCTAAATCATTATATAAGGTTAAAATCACCATGTCAAGGACTTTTTCTAATTTTTCCCGCTTTTAGGCATTCTATACATAACAAACAGGAAGCCGCCAACACAGCTTCCTGTTCCCTCTTCTTCATCTATGTAACTTATTTTTTTTGGTTTTTCACAAAAAAGTCATCAATGTTTTTCTTGATCTCGTGAGGTTTCAACGTCTTAACCAGATAACCGGCAGGCTTTAAGGGGATTACCTTCTGCACGCTGTCCCTTGACGCATTACCAGTGAGGAAAAACACTGGGATATTTTCAAATTCTTTCTCCGAACGCATCATCTCCAAAACCACGCTGCCATCACAGACTGGCATCTCGTAATCCAAAAGGACCAAATCCGGTCGTTCCAGTGACATACATTTAATGGCGGCAACGCCTGAGCTTACAGCCTCTACTGCATAATCCTCCCTCAGAAGATCCATCATTGCCCGGCGCACAACCTCCGAATCATCCACCACAAGTATTTTTTTCCTGCCATTTGCCTCATTCTCTTTTTTATTGCTGTCCGCGTTCTCATTGAGATAATGCTCAATCTCAGACATCGCATTGTCAGCTTTAATCGCAATACCCTCTTCCTCAGTCTCAAACAAATGCGGGGCAATTACACAATATACAAAATATCCTTCCCCTGTATCAAATAAAAGGCTGGACTGCGGGTTTTCCCTTTCAAGGTTCCTGCGGAACTGGTCATAATTTAGTAATTGTTCACCCTTCATCTCATAATCGGCAGAAGCTGGGTACTGCTCGCTAATCCGCTGCACAAACTGCTGCGCCATATAGCGGGCAATGTTAATCAACATGACGTTTACTTCCTCTGACTCTATTTTCATCATACTGCCAATCGTCTTCATAAGCAGCCTCTCTTCAAAGCCGAGGATAATCTCCCACCTCTCCCCCTTCTTCCCTGCATAGGTAAGGCGGTAGTATATAGATTTGCCAAACTTCTCCCCACCATAGCATTCACTGACTATGTTCGCTTTCAATTGAAACATATCGGACAATAGCTGGATAATCATTTTCCGCATGGCAGCTTGCTGTTCTTCTGGCAAAAGCCCTCCCCATTTACTAGCAACTTTCCCCGTGATCGCATGGTCTTCCGTCAGGGTGTGCCCAAGCAGCCAGCCCGCGCAGACTCCCAGGAAATGGTCGATTGCTTCCGGTGAAAACGAGGACTGCGCCAGCTCTTTTTCAAGGGCCGGAAGTGTTTTCTGCCTGAAGTTATCATGGACACGCCTGTGAGTCTCAAAGCCAGCATAATCAATCGAAGCCATATACTGTTCTTCCTCTATAAAGTGCTTCATTGCATGGTCTTTAAAATATTTGATCCCCTCCTGGCAAACCCACTGGCTCTTTGCTTCCTCAGTCTTATTCATAAACATCCTATTCAAAATACCAAATAATTTCTTATGCTCGTTATCAATGATTTCCACGCCAATATTAAACCGATCCTGCCATATTAATTGATTCGCCATTCCTTCCTCCTTCACTGTAATATTTTACGTTCTGATGTAGTAAGCAATTATCTTTAAGTATATCATACAATCGTAAAGAAAAACAGTCATTTCTTTCATCAATTTTTTTATTTTTTTACTTTAATTGCTATTGTCCTAGAATAAGGACCATAAACTTTCCTTCCATTTTCCGTATAGTAAGGCTTTACTTTTATATACAGTTTTGAGGCTTTTTTTGGCGCCTTCAAGGTAACTTTCCCCGCCGCCGCTTTCTTCACTGTCTTTACTGCCTTATAGCCCTTTACCTTCTTTGTGGATGTATAGGCTACATAGCCTCTGGCTAGGGATACTTTTTTCCAGCTAACTATTACCTTCCTGCCTCTTAGGGCTTTTGCCTTAACGGATGGCCGCGCCAGAACCTTAACTTTTGCATACTTTTTGCCCAGCGGGCTATTATAAGCTGCTTTATCCGCTTTTGCCACAATCTTGTAATAATAAATTTTTGCTTTTTTTACTGTTTTGTCTGTATAGCTCAGCTTCTTCGTACTGCCAATCTTCTTATAGCTGCCTTTCGCCTTAGCTGCGCGGTAAATATCATACCCTTTGGCATCTTTAACCTTGCTGAAGGATACTTTCACATACTGGCTGGCGCTCAACTGTGACGCCTTTACCTTGGCTGGCGCGGCTAACTTTGCCCTGCCTGGATTTTCTGGAGACCCTGGATTAACTGGCTTATCCGGGTTATCCGGGTTTTCGGGATTATCTGGGTTGTCGGGGTTATCCGGATTATCCGGGTTGTCGGGGTTGTCAGGGTTGTCGGGATTATCCGGATTATCCGGGTTATCTGGGTTGTCAGGGTTATCCGGGTTGTCCGGGTTATCGGGGTTATCCGGGTTATCGGGGTTGTCAGGGTTATCCGGGTTGTCGGGGTTGTCGGGATTATCCGGGTTATCCGGGTTGTCGGGGTTGTCAGGGTTATCCGGATTATCGGGGTTGTCAGGGTTGTCGGGATTATCCGGGTTATCGGGGTTGTCAGGGTTATCCGGATTATCCGGGTTATCTGGGTTATCCGGGTTATCGGGGTTGTCAGGGTTATCCGGATTATCGGGGTTATCCGGGTTGTCCGGGTTATCCGGATTATCGGGGTTATCCGGATTATCGGGTTCTGTCGTATTCTCCACGTAAAACGTTTTAAAGTCTGTGACCTTATTCTTGCCAGAAACAGCTACAATGCCATTATCATCCAGTCCAAATGCCTGTACTGTATTGTAGGAGTCAACAGGCTCTAATATGCTTGTGGGCACCTCCATCGTGGCTTTTCCATCCAATATATCTGCCGTGCCAAGTTTCACGCCGTTTACCAAAAATCCCACAGACTTTACATGGCTGTCCGTCACATCCGCTGTCACTGTCACAACTGCCGATTCCTGTTTCGCCTCCACCGAGATGCCGTCTGCAGCCCGGTAGCCAAGCGACGCCGCCAGCGTCTCCGGCGACTGAAACTGTGCATCCAGCCAATTAAGGCGGTTGGTAAGATATGTTTTTAACGTTTTTACCTGTCTTTCAAATTTCCTGTTATCGTCCCAGCGATACCACAAGTTTGCATTAGCTTCCGCTGATTCGGCAAGTAATTTCTGATACAAATCTAACGTCCCGTCAACAGCCACAAAATTGCCCATTGTTTCACGCATCTTGGCATACAGCCCATACGCCTTTACTGCAAAATAAGGGTCTTTCATGATGGATTTATACCACTGGCTCGCCTGGGCGCCATCGGAAAACTTTACCGTCTGCCACGCATTATAAGTCCCGGAACCTTCATAAGCGCTCACCAAACTGTTAGAGGACCAATCCATATCCCAAATTGGGCCCATATGGAAAAGCCCGTCAATGTCCTTATACATATAGGTACTTTTCTTCATGGCGTCCACATTCATAAACAGCTCGTTCACCAACCAGAACTGAACCAGCGAATCCATGTCGAACAGTTGGCTGTAACTTACCGCCTGCCCGTTATAGGCTGTCGTAAAATCCGGAGCATCTATGGCTTTTTCAAAGGCATTCACATAATTTTTAACGTAATCCATTGCCGCCCCATTGGTGGCGATAAACTCCGGGCTCTTAAACTGTAAGGGCTGCGCTTTATTCGTTTTAAATTTAGAATATTCATCGTAATAGGCATCCAGCTCTATCAGGAACCCGCCCGTGCACGCTGGCATATCGGGCAGATAATCCTTGATATTATACTGTTTCCCATTGTAGATGAACTTACCCGTTGTCAACCAGCCCATATCCTTTTCCGCAAGCAGCGTCTCGACCGCATCCCGGTCATCCTTAGACATGCCTTTGTTTTTTTCCGCATCATAAACTGCCTTTGCCACATCCCCGGCATAATCCTCCCAATCATGGATATCCACACGGCTGCCTGCAATCTTTATCTGTTCACAAAACTGATACGTGCCTGCGTATTCCCCATTTAAAACCAAATCTACATGGACAGACTGCATATAAGGCATCCCCATCTCGCCAGACAGGTTATAGGCTAGCGTATTCCTCATATGGGATTCATCCGTATAATTTGCCAGCAATACCCAATGCTTATTCTTGCCAAAGCCAAATAAATCAGTTTTCTGGTCCAGCTTAATCTTATATGGCTTCTTATTATAATTCCAGGTAGTGTTCCCTCTGCCACGAATCTTCATGGCCCCATCATACAAAGTGGTGTTTGCCGTATTATACTGGTCATTCCCCTGAATCTTAAAATTACCATTGACATAATCTTCCTTACTTAAAATAGGCTGCCCGCCTTCTGTGTCTATATAGACGACGGGAAGTTTGCTGATATACATTTTTGTACGGTAAACGCCTGCCAACTCCCCAGAAGCTTTTGCTGTCACCGTCAACATTTTTTCCAAATCTCCGCTGGTCGGCGTGTAAGTCTGCCCTATTGCCTTTATAGCTCCCCCTACGATCCATTCATAAGTGCAGTCCATGTCTTGTGGGGCATCCACCATGCTCACGGTAAGCGGCTCCCCCACCACCGCATACTCCTGGTCAATCTTTAAAACGGGACGTTTTTCCTCCGCGTGTAAGACAGCCATGCCACCGTAACCTGCAGCGCTTGTAACAAGCATGGACAATGTAAGTATCATACTAAGTATTGCCGCTGCTTTTTTCTTGAATCTTTCCATACCTTCTCCTTCCACCCCTGTCCCTTTGGGGATTTAATTTCACGATGTATTGCCTTCCCCTTAACTATATCTAAAAAATTCCCCATACGCAACAGCGTATGGGGAATTTTTATCATTTATTATACTCATGTTAAAGCAAATATCCATGCAAGCACAGCTATTTTACTCATTGCCAGCGGAAATGGAACTTTCCGCGATTACCGCAAGCACGGCAAGGAGCCTTTCCAGGCATTATTCAGCCTCTACTGTTTCCTTTACCGTTTCTTCCTCAAGCTCTTCCTCAATCCCATCCAAGTATTCTTCTGCAAGGTCTTCTGTTCCCTCTTCCTCAAATTTCTGTGAACCTTTCTCAACTACTGCTTCATATCCGAAATCCAACTCCCCTTCGTCGAAGTTAATTTCGTCCATGGAATCCACATCCGTAGAAAGCTTGATATTATGGTAACGCTTCATTCCCGTCCCGGCAGGAATCAGTTTACCAATCAGCACATTTTCTTTTAATCCAATCAAGGGGTCTACCTTGCCCTTAATCGCAGCCTCCGTCAATACCTTCGTTGTCTCCTGGAAAGATGCTGCGGAAAGGAAAGAATTCGTGGCAAGCGAAGCCTTGGTAATGCCCAGCATGACTTGTTTGCCGTCTGCCGGCTCTTTGCCTTCCTCGGTAAGCCTTTCATTTGCGTCTTCATACTCTAGGATATCTACTAACGTCCCCGGCAGGAAATCGGAATCACCGTTATTCTCAATACGGATTTTCTTTAACATCTGACGCACAATCACTTCAATGTGCTTGTCATTGATTTCCACGCCCTGCAGGCGGTATACACGCTGTACTTCTTGAATCATATAATCCTGCACGGCACGCACACCCTTAATCTTTAAGATATCATGTGGGTTCACGCTTCCCTCCGTCAGCTCATCGCCAGCCTCCAAGATTGCGCCGTCTGCAATCTTAATCCTGGAGCCATAGGGAATCAGGTACGCTTTCATCTCCCCGGTCTCCTCATTTGTGACAATGATTTCACGCTTCTTCTTTGTGTCCTTAATCGTGGCAACACCTGCAAATTCTGTAATAATCGCCAGTCCCTTAGGCTTACGTGCCTCAAATAGCTCCTCCACACGAGGAAGACCTTGTGTGATATCGTTTCCTGCAACGCCGCCGGTATGGAACGTACGCATCGTAAGCTGTGTGCCCGGCTCTCCGATCGACTGAGCCGCAATAATACCTACAGACTCACCAACCTGGACTGCCTGCCCAGTCGCCATGTTCGCGCCATAGCATTTTGCACAAATCCCATTATGGGAACGGCAAGTCAGCACGGTACGGATCTTAACCTTGGTGAGCGGTTCACCCTTCTCATCCACACCTTTGCTCATAACCAGCGCCGCTCTTCTTGGCGTAATCATATGGTTTGCTTTTACCAGGACATTCCCATCCGCATCACAGATGGTATCGCAGGAAAAACGTCCGGTAATTCGCTCCTGCAAGCTCTCAATTTCTTCCTTACCGTCCATGAATGCCTTGACATACATGCCCGGTATCGACTTCCCTTCACAGCAGTCAATGTCGCGGATAATCAATTCCTGTGATACGTCGACAAGACGCCTCGTCAAATATCCTGAGTCCGCCGTACGCAGCGCCGTATCGGAAAGACCCTTACGTGCTCCATGCGCCGACATGAAATACTCCAATACGTCCAATCCCTCACGGAAATTAGACTTAATCGGCAGCTCAATCGTCCGCCCCGTCGTATCAGCCATCAAACCTCGCATCCCTGCAAGCTGTTTAATCTGTTTATCGGAACCACGGGCGCCAGAGTCCGCCATCATATAGATGTTATTATACTTATCCAGGCCGTCCAAAAGCTCCTTTGTCAAAATGTCGTCCGTCTGTTTCCAAGTCTCAACGACTTCTTTATATCTCTCTTCCTCGGTAATCAAGCCTCGCTTATAATTCCTGGTAATCTTATCTACCGTGTCCTGCGCATTCTGAATTAATTCCGGTTTCTTCGCCGGCACGGTCATATCCGAAATAGAAACCGTCATCGCGGCCCGGGTAGAATATTTATAGCCCATAGCCTTGATGTCATCCAATACCTCCGCCGTTTTCGTTGCGCCGTGGATATTGATGACTTTCTCAAGAATCTGCTTCAAACCCTTTTTCCCTACATGGAAATCGACTTCAAGCTTCAGGAAATCTTCCGGCTTGCTCCTGTCTACAAAACCTAAATCCTGCGGCAGGATTTCATTGAAAATAAAACGCCCCAATGTGGACTCCACATTTCCGCTTACGACCTCGCCGTCCGGCGTCGTGCGCTGCATACGCGCCGTAATCCTGGAATGCAGCGTCAAAGCTTCATTCTCATAAGCGAGAATCGCCTCGTTTACATTCTTAAAAAACTTGCCTTCCCCTAAAGCTCCCGGCCTTTCCTGCGTCAGATAATAAATCCCGAGCACCATATCCTGGGAAGGGACCGCTACCGGCCCGCCGTCCGAAGGCTTCAAAAGGTTATTTGGCGACAACAATAAAAACCTGCACTCTGACTGCGCTTCTACAGATAACGGAAGATGGACCGCCATCTGGTCCCCGTCGAAGTCCGCGTTAAACGCCGTACATACCAAAGGATGCAGTTTAATTGCCTTACCCTCGACAAGGATAGGCTCAAAAGCCTGAATCCCTAATCTGTGCAGCGTGGGGGCGCGGTTGAGCATAACCGGATGTTCTTTGATAACTTCCTCCAAAACATCCCATACTTCCGGCTGGAGACGCTCTACCATTTTCTTGGCGCTCTTAATGTTATGCGCCGCCCCATTATATACAAGCTCTTTCATAACGAAAGGCTTAAACAGCTCAATCGCCATCTCCTTGGGCAGCCCGCACTGATATATCTTTAACTCCGGCCCTACCACGATAACGGAACGCCCGGAATAATCCACACGTTTACCAAGAAGGTTCTGGCGGAAACGTCCCGATTTACCCTTCAGCATATCGGACAAGGACTTGAGCGCCCGGTTACCAGGCCCGGTTACCGGACGGCCCCTGCGCCCATTGTCAATCAGCGCATCCACCGCTTCTTGCAGCATCCTTTTCTCATTTCTGACAATAATATCCGGCGCGCCCAATTCCAGCAGCCTGCGCAGGCGGTTATTGCGGTTGATAATCCGGCGATATAAATCATTCAAGTCAGAGGTCGCAAAACGTCCGCCGTCCAATTGCACCATAGGGCGTAAATCCGGTGGGATCACGGGGATTACATCCATAATCATCCACTCAGGCTTATTCCCAGAACCGCGGAAAGCCTCTACGACTTCCAAACGCTTGATAATACGGGCGCGTTTCTGCCCTGTAGCGTCTTTTAACGCAGCCTTTAACTCTATGGCGTCTTTCTCCAAATCGATTGCTTCTAACAGCTCCTTGATAGATTCCGCACCCATTCCCACGCGGAAATCAGCGCCAAATTTCTCCCTTGCCTCCTGATATTCCGCTTCCGTCAATACCTGTTTGTACTGCAAGTCGCTGCCGCCTTTATCCAACACGATATAAGAAGCAAAATACAACACTTTCTCCAACGTCCTGGGGGACAAATCCAGGACTAACCCCATACGGCTGGGGATTCCCTTGAAATACCAGATATGGGACACCGGGGCGGCAAGCTCAATATGCCCCATCCTTTCCCTGCGCACGCTTGCTTTGGTGATTTCTACGCCGCAGCGATCGCAGACAACGCCTTTGTAGCGGATTTTCTTGTACTTTCCGCAGTGGCACTCCCAGTCCTTGCTGGGCCCGAAAATCTTCTCACAAAACAGACCGTCTTTTTCCGGTTTAAGGGTTCTATAGTTGATGGTCTCCGGCTTCTTTACCTCGCCCCTTGACCATTCACGGATTTTCTCAGGTGACGCCAGGCCAATCTTTATGGCATCAAATGTAATTGGCTGGTATTTCTCTTTATTCATTGCTTCTGGCATGGTGACTCTCCCTCCTATTCTCTATTCAAGAACATCCTCAAAATCGGCGAAATCATCCTCAAGTTCCAACGCATCCTCTTCCTCATCATCCTCTTCTTCTATATCAACCAACTCTTCGCTCTCCTCGTTAAATTCCTGCTTGCTGAATCCCATCTCGCCAAAGGACTCTTCCTCCTCAAAAGCGAAATTGCGGTCTCCGGCAATAATGGAATTCAAATCAGTGTTGCCATATTCGCTGGTCTCCATCAACTCTATCTCTTCTCTGTTCTCGTCCAGGACTTTTACGTCCAGCCCCAGGGACTGAAGCTCCTTCAAAAGCACCTTAAAGGATTCCGGTATGCCCGGTTTAGGAATATTGTCACCTTTAATGATGGCCTCGTAGGTCTTCACACGCCCGATAACATCATCCGACTTCACAGTCAAAATCTCCTGCAAAGTGTAAGACGCACCGTACGCCTCAAGCGCCCAAACCTCCATCTCTCCAAAACGCTGCCCGCCAAACTGGGCTTTACCGCCCAAAGGCTGCTGCGTTACCAGCGAGTACGGCCCGGTGGAACGCGCATGGATCTTATCATCTACCAGGTGGTGGAGTTTTAGGTAATGCATGTGCCCAATCGTTACCGGGCTGTCAAAATACTCTCCCGTCCTGCCGTCACGCAGCCTGACCTTCCCATCACGGGAAAGCGGCACGCCTTTCCATACCTCCCTATGTTCCCGATTATTATAAAGGTACTCAAGCGTCTCCGGCAGCAGCTCTTCCTTGTGCTTTGCCTCAAATTCTTCCCAGGTAAGGTTCACATAATCATTCGCCAAGTCCAGGGTATCCATAATGTCATTCTCGTCCGCACCGTCAAAGACAGGCGTAGCAATATTGAACCCCAGGGCTTTGGCTGCCAGGCTCAAATGAATCTCCAATACCTGCCCGATATTCATTCGCGACGGCACGCCCAGCGGGTTCAGCACGATATCCAGCGGACGCCCATTCGGCAGGAACGGCATATCTTCCACCGGAAGCACTCGGGAAACCACACCCTTATTACCATGACGTCCAGCCATCTTATCGCCCACAGAAATCTTCCTCTTCTGGGCAATGTAAATGCGGACTGCCTGATTCACTCCCGGAGACAATTCGTCACCGTTGTCCCTGGTAAATACCTTCGCGTCGACGACAATACCATATTCACCATGCGGGACCTTAAGGGAGGTGTCACGGACTTCACGGGCTTTCTCACCAAAAATAGCACGCAAAAGACGTTCCTCTGCGGTCAGCTCCGTCTCTCCCTTCGGCGTAACCTTACCCACCAGGATATCCCCGGCACGCACCTCCGCGCCAATGCGGATAATCCCCCGCTCATCCAAATCTTTGAGCGCGTCATCGCCGACACCCGGGACGTCCCTTGTAATCTCTTCCGGTCCCAGCTTGGTATCGCGCGCCTCCGCCTCATACTCCTCTATATGGACGGATGTGTATACATCCTCCTGTACCAGCCTCTCGCTCAAAAGGACAGCGTCCTCGTAATTGTATCCCTCCCAAGTCATGAACCCAATCAGCGGATTCTTGCCCAATGCAAGTTCCCCATTGGACGTGGAAGGCCCATCTGCAATTACCTGCCCTTGTTCCACTTTATCGCCCTTATAGACAATCGGCCTCTGATTGTAGCAGTTGGACTGGTTGCTTCGCAAAAATTTCGTCAGCTTATAGACATCGCGTTTACCGTCTTCCGTCTTAATTGTAATCTCATTGGACACTGCCCGCTCTACAACGCCAGCATGTTTGGCCAGCACGCAGACGCCGGAATCCTCCGCCGCTTTCGTCTCCATGCCAGTCCCGACTGCCGGAGCCTCCGTAGTCAAAAGCGGCACTGCCTGACGCTGCATGTTAGATCCCATCAACGCGCGGTTCGCATCATCATTTTCCAGGAAAGGGATCAATGCGGTAGCCACGGAGAACACCATCTTAGGCGATACGTCCATGTAATCAAACATTGCCTTCTCATACTCCTGCGTCTCCTCGCGGTAACGGCCGGAAACGGAGTTACGCACAAAATGGCCCTCTGCGTCAAGCGCCTCGTTCGCCTGCGCTACATGGTAATTATCTTCCTCATCCGCAGTCATATAGATAACCTCATCCGTTACCCGCGGGTTCTTGGGGTCAGATTTATCAATTTTACGGTATGGCGCTTCCACAAAGCCATATTCATTAATCCTGGCATATGTCGCCAGCGAGTTAATCAGACCGATGTTCGGGCCTTCAGGCGTCTCAATCGGGCACATCCTCCCATAATGGGAATAATGCACGTCGCGCACCTCAAACCCGGCGCGGTCCCTGGACAGGCCGCCAGGCCCCAATGCAGACAGACGCCTCTTGTGCGTCAGCTCGCCCAGAGGGTTATTCTGATCCATGAACTGCGATAACTGGGAGGAGCCAAAGAACTCCTTCACGGCTGCTGTCACCGGCTTGATGTTAATCAAGCTCTGCGGGGAAATCCCCTGCAAATCCTGGGTTGTCATCCTCTCGCGGACAACACGTTCCATCCTGGACAAACCTATCCGGTACTGGTTCTGCAACAATTCTCCAACTGCACGAATACGACGATTGCCCAAATGGTCAATATCGTCGTCATTTCCTAAGCCATATTCCAAATGTATATTATAATTAATGGAAGCCAAAATATCTTCTCTGGTAATATGCTTAGGTATCAAATCCACCGCATTCCTATGAAGAGCTTCCTTCCTATCTTCTAAACTTTCATTTTCTTCTAATATTTTCTCTAAAACCGGGTAATAAACCAACTCCGTAATACCCAGGCCCCTTGCCTCTTCCTTGGTGATATCAACATAATTCGTCACATCTACCATCAAGTTAGACAGCACTTTGATATTGCGCTCCTCGCCTTGAATCCATACATGGGAAACCGCAGTATTCTGGATCGCGTCCGCAAGCTCACGGTCCACGGTAGTCCCCTTTTCAGCGACAATCTCGCCTGTCGTCTCATCAACGACGTCCTCAGCAAGGACCTGTCCGTTAATACGGTTGCGCAAAGACAGCTTTTTGTTAAATTTGTACCTTCCAACCTTCGCCAGGTCATAACGCCTGGGGTCGAAGAACATAGCGTTAATCAAACTCTCCGCGCTCTCCACGGTAAGAGGCTCGCCAGGACGGATCTTCTTGTACAATTCCAAAAGCCCTTCCTGGTAATTGGTTGCAACGTCTTTGCCAAAGCTGGCAATAATCTTGGGTTCTTCCCCAAATAAGTCAACAATCTCCTGGTTGGTGCCAATCCCAAGCGCACGGATTAAGACAGTAACCGGAACTTTCCTTGTCCTGTCCACACGCACATAAAATACATCGTTGGAATCCGTCTCATACTCCAGCCATGCGCCTCGGTTAGGGATTACAGTGCAGGAATATAAAGTCTTGCCCACCTTATCGTGTGCAATCCCATAATAGATACCAGGGGAACGTACCAACTGGCTAACGATAACACGCTCTGCTCCGTTAATTACGAAAGTTCCCGTCTCCGTCATAAGTGGTAAATCGCCCATGAAGATTTCATAATCTTTAACCTCTTCTACCGCCTCTTTGTTGTAAAACCTTACTTTTACTTTCAAGGGTGCGGCATAGGTTGCATCTCGCTCTTTACACTCTGCGATGGAGTATTTGACATCATCTTCGCACAATGTAAATCCAACAAATTCCAGACTCAACTGTCCGCTGTAGTCTGCGATGGGAGAAATATCAGCAAATACTTCTTTTAATCCTTCACTGATGAACCAGTTGTAAGAATTCTTCTGAACCTCAATCAGGTTCGGCATTTCTAATACTTCCTTTTGTCGCGAGTAACTCATACGAACGCTTTTTCCTGCTTTAATCGGACGTATTCTGTTTTTCTCCATTGACGTTTCACCTCTCGTTATTTTATTCTGCCTACTGCCTGGCAGTGAGTACACGTTACCACAATAGTGCATCCTATATGATATCACAACCGCTTATTCAATGTCAAGGATTATTTTAAACAAAGCGGGCAAGCCCAATTCTGCTGTTACTGTTCACTCCGCAATGTCATTAAGTTAGTAACGAACTGCCTGAAATGGTTAGATTCTTTTTATGAGGTCTAACCATTTTTATGTTAAAAAAAGGGGCTTGACAAATTCCCTGGAATGTGC
>CATLBW010000062.1 GCA_949879775.1 uncultured Lachnospiraceae bacterium | reverse complement strand
ACTGTTTTAAGAAAAGGCCTGTAATTTTATTAAATATATTAAAAATTATCGATGTATTTATCCTAGGGCTTGTGTTCACCTGCAATGCCCACAGCCTTTACTACCGTGAGGTCAGATGGCTGGTGACCGGGCAGGGGCATGGTTACCTGAGCCTTGAATATGGATGGGGGTATTGGCTTTTCCTGATTTGCGGTACGGCAGTGCCTTATGCCCTGTCCCTATATACGTTGGTCCGTGCCTGTGTGAAGCATCCGCATTATGCTGCGGAGCGCAAGTACAGGCTTATTCTGATACTTTCCTTTCTGCCTGTAGTGGCGCTTATTTCTTATAGCATGAAGCTCACCTACATATATGACCCGACGCCGTTTACCCTGGGCATTATCTTGTCTGTTGTGGTGATCCTTATATGGAGCCGCAAAGTCTATGATTTCAGCGGCTTGGCTGCGGGGATTTTGCTTAACAGCATGGGCGATGGCGTAATTGCCCTGGATGAGCAAAAGAGGGTTGTAAGCTATAACCCGGCTGCCGCGGGCATTTTTGCGGATTTGGACAGTTGTATCATAGGCAGGGGCATTGAGCTGTTAGAAGGCTTCCCCAAGGACCTGCTTAATGGCAAGGGCAAGGGAGAATTCTCTTTCAACGGTTCTTTTTACCAGGGGCATGTAGAGAAGATCCCAGACAAGCATGGGAAGAATAAAGGATATGTGATACTCATTTTGGACGTCACAAAAACCACGAAATATATTGAAGAGATTAAGCGTGTGCGGGAGCAGGCGGAACAGGCCAATATTGCCAAAAGCGCGTTCCTCGCCAATATGTCCCATGAAATCCGCACGCCAATGAACGCGATTGTAGGCCTGAGCGACATTATCATGGAGGAGAGCAGAGGGCGTAAGGTGTATGCGTACGCCCGCGATATCAAGTCCTCTTCCCGGAACCTTCTTATGCTTATCAATGATATCCTTGATTTATCGAAAGTGGAAGCTGGCAAGATGGAACTGGTAATGGTAAAATACCATGTGAAAACACTTGTCAATGAGGTGCTCAATATGCTGGACATCATGGCGTCGCAGCATGGGCTTAGCCTGCAAAGCGAATTTGACATGGAAATGCCGTGCCGGTATCTCGGCGATGACGGCAGGATAAAACAAATCTTGATTAATATCCTGAACAATGCCCTCAAGTTTACCAAAGAGGGCTACGTGAAGATTTCCGTTGCAGGGGCCCCGGGGGATGAGGAGGGCAGCGAATGGCTGTCTTTTCGGATTGAGGATACCGGCTGCGGTATCCGTGAAGAAGACCTTTCGGGAATATTTGATAATTTCAGGCAGGTGGATTCTAAGAGGAACCGAAGCGTGGAAGGCACAGGCCTTGGCCTGTCTATCACCAAGCATTTGGTTGAGCTGATGCAGGGGTCGATAGAGGTGGAGAGCGTATACGGCGAGGGGACGGCCTTTACGGTGAGGATTCCCCAGAAGATTGTCGATAAAAGGCCGCTTTTGGAGGTCCCTGAGGCAGAAGTCCCCAAAGAGGAGAAATTAGAGCCGTTTACCGTGGAGGGGTACAGGGTCCTGGTGGTGGACGATAATAAGATTAACCGCAGGGTGGCGCGTACGTTCCTGTTGTCATACGGATTCGAGATAGACGAGGCTGAGGGCGGCAGGGAGGCTATAGAGCTTGTCCGAGGGACAAAATATGACATTATTTTTATGGATCACATGATGCCGCAGATGGATGGGATAGAAGCCGTAAAGATTATCAGGTCAGAATGCGGGGAAAACGGCAGGCGGCCGGTGGTTATTGCCTTGACTGCCAATGCGATGGACGGCGTCAGGGATACTTTTTTGAATAATGGGTTTGAAGATTTTCTTGCAAAGCCGCTGGACAGGAAGATGCTGCATGGGGCGCTGCGAAAATGGATTCCGGAAAAAAAGCGGGTTCCCAGCAAGGCATGGGCGGCGGGCGAACCCTCAGATAATGCCAGGCATGCAAAGTTTAAGGACATTTTTATTGAGGGAATTGACGTAGATGAGCTGGTGGGAAGGTACTCTGGCAGTGTCGAAGATTATAAGGAGCTATTGGACCTTTATTGCCTGGATGGGAAACGCAAACTAAAACTTTTGCGGGAGCTTTGGGAGAAGGGCGATTATAAGACTTACGGCATCGAAGTCCATGCGCTGAAAAGCGCGTCCGCGAATGTGGGCGCTATGAAGCTTTCTAAGAGCGCCAAAGACCAGGAGCGGGCGGTTGATAGAGGGGATGAAACCTTTGTCGACAGCCATGTGGAACAGCTTCTTGGAGAGTATGAGGAGCAGATTGGGCATATCCGTGATTTCCTGGAAAGAGGCGGGGAAAGCAATGAGGGGGAAAGTGGGAGAGGGATAGGAAAAGGAGATTTGCTCCTGGAAATCAAAGAAGCCCTCGAAAAGCTGGAAAATTTCCGGGCGAAGCAGTGTGCCGGGAAGGTGGAGGAAATTTTAAAATGCCGCCTGCCAGAGGGTATCAAATCCAGCCTCATAGAAATCAAGGAACAGCTCAGGTTATATGAGGATGATGCAGCGGAACAACTGCTGAGGGAACTGATAGCAAAAATAGAAAAGGAGGATATATAACAAATGAGTAGCAAACGACAGATATTAGCTGTAGATGATAACAGCATCAGCCTTGCAACGATTGAGCAGGAATTAGATTGGGAGTTTGAGGTAATCCCGCTGAATTCCGGCGTCCGTGCATTGCAGTACCTGAAAAAGGAAGAACAAAAGCCGGATTTGATTCTTTTGGATATCCAGATGGCGATTAAGGATGGCATCCAGACGCTTAAGGAAATCCGTGAAATCAAAGGCTGCCAGGATATCCCGGTGATTATGCTTACCTCGAATGCGGATAAGCAAAAGGTCCTTGAAAGCTCCAGGTTTAAGATTTATGATTATGTGCTTAAGCCGTTTAAGAAGCGTGAGCTGTGTGAGAGGATAGATACTGTGCTGCAAAAAGTGTCTGAGGAGAGACAAAAATGCTCTGTCATGCAGGAAGCGCGCAGCCTGATGGAAATGGAGCAGGAGGAGAAAAAGTAATATCTCAAATTTTATATATTGACTTTGTGGCGACGCCATGTTAGGATTAGACACAAAACTATATATTGATAGTTTGGTTGGAAGGGAACAACAATATATAGTATGAAAGGCTGCATAAGAAGCTATTTATGCCTGATTGGCCAATATGGGGCGATGGTCCTAAAGAGGAGTGGGTGAAATTGGAGAAAGATTGCAAAGTCATTAAAAAGGATGGGACAAAAGAAGATTTTAACGTACAGAAGGTAATCGTTGCCGTGAATAAGTCTGCTTACCGCGCGCTTATTAAGTTCACGGACGAGGAATTGAAATTTATCTGCCAGTTTGTGGAGGAAAAGGTAGACTCCATGGGGCTTCATGAGGTCCAGATTGCCCAGATGCACAATATTGTGGAGGGGGCGTTGGAAAAAGTCAATCCCGTGGTGGCAAAGAGTTACCGGGACTACCGCAATTACAAGCAGGATTTCGTGCAGATGCTTGATGAGGTTTATAAGAAAAGCCAGTCAATCATGTATATTGGTGATAAGGAGAATTCCAATACGGACAGCGCCTTAGTATCAACGAAGCGGAGCTTGATTTTTAACCAGCTCAATAAAGAGCTGTACCAGAAATTTTTTATGACAACGGAGGAAATCCAGGCGTGCAGGGACGGCTATATCTACGTGCATGATATGTCCGCAAGGCGCGATACCATGAACTGCTGCCTATTTGACGTGGAAAATGTGCTGCGCGGCGGTTTTGAGATGGGAAATTTGTGGTACAATGAGCCGAAAACGTTGGACGTTGCCTTTGACGTTATTGGAGATATTGTGTTGAGCGCTGCAAGCCAGCAATATGGAGGGTTTACGGTGCCGAGCGTGGAGAAAATCCTTGAGCCATATGCTGAGAAATCATACATAAAATACAAAAAGCGCTATTGCGATTTGGGCTTGGATGAGGAGCTTGCAAAGCAAGAGACTCTCAAGGATATTGAGAGGGATTTTGAGCAGGGGGTCCAAGGGTGGGAGTATAAGTTTAATTCAGTCTCTTCCAGCCGTGGGGATTACCCGTTTATTACGATGACATTCGGCACGGGGACTGGGCGTTTTGCGAAGATGGCTTCCATTGCAATGCTGAATGTGCGCAGGATTGGGCAGGGCAAGGCAGGGTGCAAGAAGCCGGTGCTTTTCCCCAAGCTGGTATTTTTATATGATGAGAACCTCCACGGGCCGGGGAAAGAATTGGAAGATGTCTTTGAGGCAGGCATTGAATGTTCCAGGAAGACCATGTACCCGGATTGGCTGAGCTTGACCGGCAAAGGATATATTGCCAGCATGTACAAGCAGTACGGGGAGATTATCAGCCCCATGGGCTGCCGGGCTTTTCTGTCCCCCTGGTATGAGAGGGGCGGCATGAACCCAGCCGATGAAAACGACCATCCGGTATTTGTGGGGCGTTTTAATATAGGCGTAGTCAGCCTGCACCTGCCGATGATCCTGGCAAAGTCCAGGCAGGAAGGCAAGGATTTTTATGATGTGTTAGATTATTATCTGGAATTGATACGCCAGCTCCATATCCGCACTTATGCGTATCTGGGGGAAATGCGGGCAAGCACCAACCCCCTTGCTTATTGTGAAGGCGGCTTTTATGGCGGGCATTTGGGAATCCATGATAAGATAAAGCCCCTGCTTAAGGCGGCGACGTCGTCGTTTGGGATTACGGCGTTTAATGAATTGCAGCGGCTGTATAATGGCAAGTCCCTGGTGGAAGACGGGCAGTTCGCCATCGAAGTATTAGAACATATCAATGAGAAAATTAACCAGTATAAAGAGGAGGACGGCAACCTCTATGCCATATATGCTACGCCGGCGGAAAACCTCTGCGGCTTACAGGTGAAACAATTCCGCAAAAAATATGGGATTGTGGAGAATGTCTCAGACAGGGAGTATGTCAGCAACGGTTTCCACTGCCACGTGACGGAAGATATCACTCCTATCCAGAAGCAGGATTTGGAATACCGCTTCTGGGAATTGAGCAATGGCGGCAAAATCCAGTATGTGAAATACCCGATCGACTATAACCGGGATGCGGTAAAGACCTTGGTGCGCCGTGCGATGGATATGGGGTTTTATGAAGGCGTGAACCTTTCCCTGGCGTATTGCGACGATTGCGGGCATCAGGAGCTTGAGATGGATATCTGCCCGAAATGCGGTAGCCGCAACCTTACGAAGATTGACCGCATGAATGGCTATCTGTCGTATTCCAGGGTCAAAGGCGATACGCGCCTTAATGAGGCGAAGATGGCAGAAATTGCAGAGCGCAAGAGCATGTAAGGAGACAAGGGATGAGGTATCACGATATTACGAAGGACGATATGCTCAATGGGGACGGGCTCCGTACTGTTTTATGGGTGTCCGGCTGTTCCCACTGCTGTAAAGGCTGCCAGAACCCCATTACCTGGGACCCTAACGGAGGGCTTGCGTTTGATGACAAGGCAAAGCAGGAATTGTTTGCGGAGCTTTCCAAAGATTATATATCCGGGGTTACGTTGAGCGGAGGGGACCCTTTGTATTTTGGGAACCGCCCGGATATGCTTAAGCTGGTAAAAGAAGTCCGTGAGCTGTTTCCAACAAAGACAATCTGGATGTATACCGGATTTGTGTGGGAGGCCATTGCAGGGCTGGAAATTATCAAATATGTGGATGTTTTAGTGGACGGGGAATTTATTGCAGAACAGAAGGATACCCAGCTATATTGGCGCGGGAGCGCGAACCAGCGGGTGATTGACGTCCCTTCGTCACTGGAAAATGGCAGCGTTGTGCTTCACTGTGAATAGAGTTTGCTGCCAGGTTAACCCCAAATATCATAACAGGCTTTTATTTATAGGCAACGACAATTATTTCTGTCGCCTGCTATAGGTTTTAAGCCAAGGGGCTGTGGGAAACGTGGTTTTTTATACTCCATTTCCCACAGCTTTGTTTTTGGGCAGGGAACGTATCATTTATCCCAATTAGCCAACCTTATCCTGGTATAGGATTAAAGTGATGAAGCGACAATTAATAAAAATTTTATACAAATTGTGCAAAATGCATAAAAGAGTTGACAAAAACAAGAAAAAGTAGGATAATTATACTATAATAAAAAAGTTGGGGGACATACCTATGGAAAATACGAAAGAGTTACACAACAAAGACGCAAAAAACAAAGGGCTAAAGAGTCTGGCAGTGATGGTCGTTTTAGTCGTATTCCTGCTGATTTCGGTGACTGCCCTATGCCTTGGGGGGCTGGGAATCGCTTTTCTGCGTCAGTCTATGGCTGAGTCAGCGGAACAATATGAGACGACGAAGAACGAGGATTACCGGACGGAAATCAAGTCGCAGATTCAGGCGGCAATTTCCCTGGTCCAGGGTTTCTATGACAAAGCGTCAGAGGGAAGCATAACAGAGGAAGAAGCGCAGAAACAGGCAATGGAGGCAGTCAGGACCCTGCGTTACAGGGATGATGCTTCCGGTTATATCTGGATTGACGGGGATGATGGCGTCTTGGTGATGCACCCGATCCTTCCAGAGCAGGAGGGGACGAACCGTATTGACATGACGGACCCCAACGGCGTGAAGATTACACAGGGGATTATAGAAGCTGCGGAGAGCGGCGATGGTTTCCATGAGTTCTCATTTACGAAAGCAGATGGGGTTACGGTCGCGCCTAAGATTGCCTATGGGCAGAAATTTGAGCCTTGGGGTTGGGTTATCGCAACTGGCAATTATGTGGATGATATGAATGAAGAGATCGAAATTACCAGGCAGCGCATCAGCAATGAATTTAGGCGGATGATTATCATGTTTTGTGTAGCTGTGGCGTTGATTCTGGGGATTGCGTTTGTTGTGTCCCTGATTTTCGGGAGAAGGCTGACAAACGGGATTATCAGGATTGAGGGGCATCTGCTCAAGACTGCGGAGGGAGATTTGTCTTATGAGCTGGACCCGCGGCTGCTAAACCGTGCAGATGAGATTGGCAATATCGCGCGTTCCCTGGATGGCGTTAAGAACTCCCTGGCTTCGATGATCGGGAGCATAAGCGAGGCGGGCGGCCATTTGCAGCACAGCAGCCAGAAATTTAACGATAAGTTCCAGGATATCACCGAGAGCATACAGAATGTGAACACGGCGATTGAAGAGCTTGCGCTTGGCGCCACGAGCCAGGCGTCTGAGACAGAGACGGTCAATAATAAAATGGCTGAGCTTGGTGAAGTCATTGAGGTGGAAAAGCAGGGCGTTAAGAATCTGCAGGAATCTGTGAATACGATGATGGAGTGCTCTGCGGGAGCGTCTGAGAGTATTGATTTGCTGTATAAGATAACGGAAACGACGATTAATACCATTGGGACTGTATATGAACAGACGAATAAGAACAACGAGTCGGCGGAGAACATCAACAAGGCGGTTGAGATTATTAAGGGGCTGGCGGAACAGACCAATTTATTGTCGTTGAATGCAAGTATTGAGGCGGCGCGCGCTGGGGAAGCAGGAAGAGGATTTGCCGTAGTAGCAGAAGAGATACGCAACCTTGCGGAAGAATCCGCAGGCAGCGCCCAGGAAATTGAAGGGATTGTCAAAGTGCTTATGGGGAATGTTGCCGTGTCCGTGGACAATATGCAGGTGGTGTCTAAAAATGTGCAGGAACAGCAGTCACGCCTGGAAGAGACGCGGAATGCGTTTGACAGCTTATACAAAGAGATTAAGCTTGTGGAGGATGTGACGAAAGAGATCGGCGGGCAGACAGGGGTTTTAGATTCCCTGAGGCGTCTTGTGGCAGACTCCGTCAACAACCTGGCGAGCATTGTGCAGGAAAATGCGGCGTCCACCGAGGAGACCAGCGCGAGCATGCAGCTTGTGGCGGAAGGGATTGAGGAGTGCAGCAAGGATACGCAGTCCCTGGTAGAATTGAGCGAGCGGCAGGGTGAAGAGACGATGAAATTTAAATTATAATGATAATAGTTGTGCAGGGGGCATACCAGATAAGGTATGCCCCCGTTTTTTTATCTTATAGGATAAAAATAATTATGCGCACTCGTGCGAATGGAAGATGTCACTGCGTGACCGCACTCGGCGCGGCAAAGCGTGCAAGCCTATCTCCGTTAAGCGCCCCCATGAATGGGGGCAAGGGGGTTAAAGTGGGCTTGCCCACTTTGTTCCAATGAGGGATGCAAGGTCCCCCAGCGGGCGTGTCCACTTTGTTTTTTGTGCAAAATGCATATAAAGATTGACAACAAAGGAAAAATACAGGATAATTATTCCATTAAATGAACGGTTGGGAGATGGAAGAGATGAAAAATTCAAAGGAAACAAAGGGCAAAGGCGTAAAGAGCCTGGCTGTCATGGTGGTTTTTGTCGTGTTTTTGCTGATTGCAGCGACTGCCGTATGCCTTGGGGGGCTGGGGATTTTTTTCCTGCGCCAGTCTATGGCGGAATCTGCCAATGAGTATGAGGCAACGAAGAACCAGGATTACCGGACTGAGATAAAGTCCCAGGTGCAGTCGGCAATTTCCTTGGTGCAGGGCTTTTATGACCAGGCTGCGGCTGGAGGGTTGACGGAAGAAGAGGCGAAACGCCAGGCTTTGGAGGCTGTCCGCAGTTTGCGTTACAGGGATGATAGTTCCGGTTATATGTGGATTGATGATGAAGATTACATATTGCTGATGCATCCAATCCTCCCAGAGCAGGAGGGCGACAACCGCTATGACCTGACGGATCAGGATGGGGTGAAGATTATACAAAACATCATGGCGTCGGCGGACGAAGGCGGCGGTTACAATGAATTTTATTTCACAAAGGCGGATGGGGTTACGGTCGCGCCGAAGGTCGCTTATTCACAGAAGTTTGAGCCTTGGGGCTGGATTATCACTACTGGGAATTATGTCGATGACATGAATGAGGAAATTGCAGTTACGAGGGCGCGCATCAGCCAGCAGTTCCGGCAGATGATCATTATATTTGCGGTTGCAGTTGTTGCGGCTCTATTGATAGCTTTTTTTGTATCGCTGTTTTTCGGCAGGAGGCTTACGCGTGGCATCCAGCGTGTGGAAGGGAACCTCAGGAAGACCGCAGAAGGGGATTTGTCCTATGAGATTGATCCGCGGCTGACATGCCGGGCAGATGAGATTGGCAAGATAGCACGCTCTTTAGAGGGCGTGAAGGATTCACTGGCACGGATGATTGGGAGTATCAGTGAGTCAGGGGGGCACCTGAAAAACAGCAGTGAGAAATTCAGTGAGAAGTTCAGGGATATTACGAACAGCATACAGAACGTCAATACGGCGATAGAGGAACTGGCATTGGGCGCGACAAGCCAGGCCTCTGAGACAGAGACGGTAAACGGCAAGATCGCTGAGCTTGGCAATATCATAGAAATAGAGAAGCAGGATGTAAGGCGTCTGGAGGAATCTGTCTCTACGATGATGGAATGTTCCACGGGGGCGTCTGAGAGCATTGAATTGCTGAATAAGATTACAGATGTCACGATCAAAGCGATTGGCGTCGTGTATGAGCAGACAAACCGTAATAATGAGTCTGCGGAGAACATCAATAAGGCAGTGGAGATTATCAAAGGGCTGGCGGAACAGACCAATTTATTGTCCTTAAACGCAAGTATCGAAGCTGCGCGTGCCGGGGAAGCCGGACGGGGGTTTGCCGTGGTGGCGGAGGAGATAAGGAACCTTGCGGAGGAATCTGCCGGTAACGCCCAGGAGATAGAAGGGATAGTAAAGGACCTTACGGGGAATATCGCTGTTTCTGTAGATAATATGCAGGTGGTGTCCAAGAATGTAGAAGAGCAGATGTCTCGCCTTAAAGATACGCAGAAAGCTTTCGCCCGTCTGTACGAGGAAATAAGGATGGTTGAGGATGTGAGCAAGGAAATTGGCAGCCAGACAGGCGTGCTTGCTTCCTTAAAGCAGCTAGTGGCGGATTCCGTCAATAACCTGGCAAGCATCGTCGAAGAAAATGCAGCGTCAACAGAAGAGACCAGCGCCAGCATGCAGCTAGTGGCGGAGGGCATTGAAGAGTGCAGCAAGGATACCCAGTTCCTCGTAGAATTGAGCGAGCGGCAGAGCCAAGAGACGATGAAATTTAAGTTATAGGTGAGTATGCAGCGAGACGCGCAGAAGCCCTCCTTGCGAGGCAGTGTGGATGCTGTATGACAAAAAGGCCCGGGGAAATTTAGCCCCAGGGCTTTTTTACAGGATATTCCTTGACATTTTTAGTAAAAACTATTATAGTTTTTCTGAAATGTTTATCACGGTTTGAAATTATGTGCTCAGCGGAGAGTTAGATTTGAGACAGAAGGAGTAAGAGGATGACGAAAGAACCATTTGTAACGAAGGAACAGCTTGAGGAAATTGTAAAGGAGTACCCAACCCCCTTTCATCTCTACGATGAAAAAGGCATCCGTGAGAATGCGCGGGCATTGCAGGAGGCATTTTCCTGGAATAAGGGGTTCAAAGAATATTTTGCAGTCAAGGCAACGCCCAATCCCTTTTTGATTAATATTCTCAAAGAGTATGGGTGTGGGTGCGACTGTTCATCACTGACGGAGCTGATGCTGGCCGACGCCTTGCATTTTGAGGGAGCTGATATCATGTTTTCTTCCAACACGACGCCCGCGGAGGAGTTCCGGTTTGCGGATGAGATAGGGGCAATCATTAACCTCGATGATTTCACGCACATAGATTTCCTGGAGAAAACGATTGGGCATATCCCTGAGACGATTAGCTGCCGCTATAATCCTGGCGGCGTGTTTAAAATCAGCAACAGCATTATGGATAACCCAGGGGACGCCAAATATGGGTTTACCACAGAGCAGCTTTTTGAGGGCTTTAAAGTATTAAAGGAAAAAGGGGCGAAGCATTTCGGAATCCATGCGTTCCTGGCGAGCAACACCGTAACGAACGACTATTACCCTACGCTGGCGAAGACTTTGTTTGAAGTGGCGGTGAAATTAAAAGAGGAGACAGGCGCAGATATCCGTTTTATTAATCTTTCCGGCGGCATCGGCATACCCTACCGCCCGGACGAAGAGCCTAATGATATCCGGGCGATTGGCGAAGGAGTGCGCAAAGTCTATGAGGAAGTCCTTGTCCCTGCCGGCATGGGGGATGTAGCGATTTATGCGGAATTGGGGCGTTTTATGATGGGGCCGTACGGCTGCCTGGTGACGCGCGCCATCCATGAGAAGCACACCCATAAGGAGTACATTGGCTGCGACGCCTGCGCCGTCAACCTGATGCGCCCGGCGATGTACGGCGCTTACCACCATATTACAGTTATGGGCAAGGATAACAGCGTGTGCGACCACAAATACGATATCACAGGCTCCCTCTGTGAGAATAATGATAAGTTTGCGATTGACCGTATGCTGCCTCAAATTGATATTGGGGACTTGCTGGTAATCCATGATACAGGGGCGCATGGGTTTTCTATGGGCTACAATTATAATGGCAAGCTCAAATCAGCGGAAATCCTGCTTAAAGAGGATGGCAGCACGCAGTTAATACGCCGTGCTGAGACGCCGAAAGACTATTTTGCAACGTTAGACTGTTTTGACATTTTGAAAGATATGAAGCTGGGATAGGGAGGGAACCGATGATTGAGCGAAGGGACGTCTTGTCGGTTGCTTATCTGAAAAAAGCTGTGTTTACCGGAAGCTATGAGGGCATGCGCTTCCGGTTTGCTGTTGTCAGGCGTAAGCTTCCCGATGCAGAACAAGAGGAAACAGGCGGCGGGGAACAGGTGTTGGAGGTAACGGCCTGGGAAGGGCCTTACGCGTACGATGCGACTGCGGAGGAGAAGAAACAGCGCAGGGATTTTGCATTCAGTGAAGAGGGGATTTGCGAGGGCATCCATTTCCTAAATGCACTGTGGGAGGAAGACCCAGGGAAATGGCAGGCCGCGAAGGCGGCGTGGTGAAGAGCGTATAACAAAAGGGAAATCAGGAAGAGGAATATAGTGGAAATGAAATGTAGAATAAGAAAATGGCAGCTATCGGACGCAAGAAATTTAGCGGCAGCCGTCTGCAACCCCAAAATACAAGATAACCTTCGGGATGGCTTACCTTATCCTTATACAGAGCAGGACGCCATATGCTTTATTTCTGATATGCTTTCCGCGGATGAAAATGAAACATTTGCCTTTGCTATTGTCGAAGATAATATGGCGATCGGCAGTATTGGTGTTTTTCGCCAAGGCAATATACATAAG
Source organism: uncultured Lachnospiraceae bacterium (assembly GCA_949879775.1). GTDB lineage: Bacteria > Bacillota > Clostridia > Lachnospirales > Lachnospiraceae > Petralouisia. The sequence goes on along the minus strand of CATLBW010000062.1, from coordinate 5,924 downwards.
CGAACTGCTGAATTGGGGTATTATATTGCTGAAGGGTATTGGGGCAGGGGGATTATGAGCGAAGCAGTAGGGCAGATTTGTGAATACGTTTTTGGCAACAGTGATATTATCCGTATTTATGCAGAGCCGTTCGCTGATAATATAGCCTCCTGCCGCGTGCTTGAAAAAGCAGGGTTCCAATATGAGGGTACATTAAGGGGTAACGCTGTGAAGAATGGGAAGGTTATTGACATGAAGATGTACGCGCTGCTGAAAGAAGAATGGCGGGGCCGATAAAAGAGCAGGAACTACCGCGTCAGATTCTCATAATCCTGTAAGTCATGGTAAATACCATCAACACGCACCATGTCATCTATGATTTTGTACAACATAAAATATCTATGGCGTTTTAGAAGAATTGTGCGATAACCCAGAGCGCGTAATTTGGGGTTAGCACACAATTTAAGGCTGTCTGCCACAAGAGAAAGCCTAACTTTCGTTTCTAGCACATCGTCTACTCCGTGCTGCCTGCTCATTCCCTAAATCTTGCCTGATATAACGTAATATCTGGGCAAGATGCGTCTTGGCGTTACGAGTAATGACGACTTTATATTCCGAGTTCTCGGCAAATTTCATCAACCGCTTCCCCCATCTCTTTATATTCTTTTGCCGCAAACTGTTTATCTGCAACTTCGATATCCCTCATGAAGTCTTCTAATGACATAGGTTTGAGGAATTTACCAACAGCCTCATCCGCAACTTCGAGTTCATGGTGCCGGGACAGTTTCCTAATAAAATCCTGTATCTTAACTAAATCAGCCTCCGGCAGAGCCTTCATCATGGAAACTGTATTCTCAAGAGTGTTCATGCTGACCCTCCTTTTGGGATTAAAAATCAATTTTATTGATAGTTCTTATCATATATTGTCTTATAGTCAACGTCAAAGCACAAAAAGCTTTGTCGTTGACTATAATTATAACATTTTATAAGAAAAGAATAAACTGCTGTTAGAGATAAAATGAAGTTTCTGTGTTTACATAATATAGCCACGAGAGCTTCCATCCTCTTACGCTCTATACTCTACGGAAAGACAACGAAAAAGCCCGCGAGCATTTGCTCACGGGCTTTCTATCATCAATACCCAGCCGCTTACCCAATTTTTTGGTAAGGGCTGGAGTAAAAATTTTCCAATGCCGGTGATGGGACTTGAACCCATACGTTGTTGCCAACAACAGATTTTGAGTCTGCCTCGTCTGCCAATTCCGACACACCGGCGTGCGTCTGGTATTTAATTATCCGAACAAGATGTATTCTAGCATATGGAAAATAAAAAAGCAAGCCTTTTTTTGTTTTTTTTGACAAAACATACCCGGATGTTTATACTATAAATGAAATGGCTGCCAGATGCAGATACGATCGGCAGTTGTGGTTATTATAGCAGACGCATGGGATAAGTGCGTTTCCGGTACATTATAATACAGAAATACACAAGGAAAGAGGAAGAAAGATGAAAAAGACAATCAATGCGCCAAAGGCGCCGGCAGCAGTAGGTCCATATGTCCATGCAGTAGAGGTCAACGGGATGATTTTCACCTCTGGGCAGTTGGGGTTGATCCCGGAAAGCGGCGACTTGCCAGAAGGCGTGGAGGCGCAGGCCCACCAGAGCTTGAAAAACCTTGCCGCAGTCTTAGAGGCGGCAGGCAGCGATTTGGAGCATGTGGTAAAGACAACCGTGTTTTTGGCTGATATCAATGATTTTGCGAAAGTCAATGAGGTTTACGCACAGTATTTCCAGGGCGAGACGCCCGCGCGTTCCTGCGTCCAGGCAGCAAAGCTCCCCAAAGGCGGGCTTGTGGAGATTGAAGTGGTTGCGGTTAAGAAAGATTAAGTAAAGGAGATGATACGGCAAGTGGGATTAGCGAGTGTATCTGAGAGAATAGAATCGCTTCGCGAGAAAATGCATGAGCGCGGAATGGACATGTATATTGTACCCACCTCGGATTTCCATGAATCGGAGTATGTGGGGGATTATTTTAAGGCCAGGAGCTACCTGACAGGGTTTACCGGCTCGGCGGGGACGGCAGTGGTTACGCGAGAAACGGCAGGGCTGTGGACGGACGGCAGATATTTTATCCAAGCGCAGGCGGAGCTTTCGGGAAGCCCTGTCACGCTTTACCGCATGGGTGAGGAGCATGTGCCTACGGTCAAGGAGTACGTGAAGGAGAACCTGAAGGAAGGCGGCTGCCTGGGCTTTGACGGCAGGGTTGTAAATGCCAGGGATGGGGAGGCTTATGCAGAAATTGTAAAGGAAAAAAAGGGAAGCCTTGCCGCCAGGGAAGACCTGGTAGGGGAAATGTGGGAGGGGCGCCCTTCCTTCCCCAAGAACCCTGCTTTTATCCTCGAAGAGAAATATACGGGTGAAAGCACAGAAAGCAAATTGCATAGGCTCCGTGAAAAAATGAAGGACAAACAGGCGGATATCCATATCCTGACCTCACTGTACGACATTGCCTGGCTTTTTAATGTGCGGGGCGGGGACATCGCGCATGTCCCGGTGGTGATGTCCTTTGCCGTAATCACGCTGGAAGCGTGTATCTGGTTTGTCCATCCGGAGGTGTTAAGTGAGGATATTTGCCGTTATTGTGAGGGAAATGGCATTTCCATCAGGGATTATGGGGAGGTTTATGCGTATGCCGAAAGCATAACAGATGAAAAGCGCGTGCTGCTGGATAAGGGCATCGTCAATTACCGGATTTGCAGCAGCCTGAAAGCGGAGCTTGTGCAGGGGGCGAATCCCACAGCGTGGATGAAAGCCGTGAAAAATGAGACGGAGCTTGCCAATATCCGCCGCGCGCATGTCAAGGATGGCGTGGCTTTCACGAAGTTCATGTATTGGTTAAAGAGCCGTATCGGAAAAGAAATGATTACGGAGGTTTCCGCTGCGGCTTTCCTCAGGGAGCGCAGGCAGGAGCAGGAGTTATTTTTGGACGACAGCTTTGGCACGATTAGCGCTTACGGCGCCAATGCGGCGATGATGCATTATGCGCCGACGCCAGAGACGGATGCTGTGCTGCGCCCGCAAGGGTTTCTGCTGGTAGATTCAGGTGGGCATTACCTGGATGGGAGCACGGACATTACCCGGACCTTGGCCCTGGGCGCTTTGAGCCATGAGCAGAAGCTATATTTTACCACAGTGTGCCGTTCCAATCTCAACCTGGCAGCCGCTAAGTTCCTCTACGGCTGCCGGGGGACGAACCTGGATATCCTTGCGCGGGGGCCATTATGGGATTTGGGGCTGGATTATAAATGCGGGACCGGGCATGGGATCGGATATGTGCTCAATGTCCACGAAGGACCTAATGCTTTCCGATGGAAACGGCCTTTGGAGCCTGGCGGGGACTGCGTGCTGGAAGAGGGCATGGTGACGACTGATGAGCCGGGGGTTTACCTGGAAGGGCGATATGGCATCCGCACGGAAAATGAGATACTCTGCAAGAAAGCGGAGAAAAACGAGTATGGGCAGTTCATGGAGTTTGAAACGATAACGTATGCGCCCATTGATTTAGACGCCATCCTCCCGGAGGAAATGACAGCCAAAGAGCGCGGGCTTTTAAACGGCTACCATGCGCTTGTTTATGACAAAATTTCTCCGTACCTCAATGGCGAGGAGAGGGAATGGCTCAGGAAATATACGAGGGAGATATAAAATTTTTCTTTTAAAAAGGCTTCGAATAGTGTAAAATAGGAGTGATATGACGTTCCCCTTTCGTTTTCGCAACAGATGGCTGGTGCAGGGAAAGGGACAGACAGGAGACCGGACGATGATGGGTAAGAAAATAGTTTTGATTGATGGGCACAGTATTTTAAACCGGGCGTTTTTTGGGATTCCCGATTTGACGAATGCTGAAGGGCTCCACACAAACGCAGTATATGGGTTCCTCAATATCATGTTTAAGATTTTAGAGGAGGAGAAGCCGGAATATCTGATGGTGGCGTTCGACGTGCATGCGCCGACGTTCCGCCATAAGATGTATGCAGAATACAAAGGCACGCGCAAACCGATGGCACAGGAGCTGCGCCAGCAAGTGCCGGTTATGAAGGAAGTGCTTAAGGCGATGGGCGTTGCCGTCGTCGAGAAAGAGGGATATGAGGCGGACGATGTCTTAGGGACGTTGGCAAGGCGCAGCGAGCAGCAGGGGATGGAGGTATCCCTGGTTTCGGGCGACAGGGACCTTTTGCAGCTTGCCAGCGAGCATATTAAAATCCGCATTCCCAAGACGAAGCGCACGGGGACAGAGATTGAAGATTACTATGCCAGGGATGTCAAAGAAAAATATCAGGTAACGCCGGAAGAATTCATTGACGTCAAGGCGCTGATGGGGGACAGTGCAGATAATATCCCGGGCGTGCCGGGAATAGGGAAAAAGACGGCGACCAGCCTTATCGTCGCTTACGGGAGCATTGAGAACGCTTATGGGCATATCGAGGAGGTAAAGCCTCCGCGCGCGAAAAATAATCTCCGGGAGCATTATGGCATGGCGCAGATGAGCAAGGCGCTTGCCACGATTGAGGTCAATGCCCCTATCGAATATGACATCGCGAAGGCAAAGCTGGGCAGCCTTTTCACGCCGGAAGCCTATGTGTGGATGAAAAAGCTGGAATTTAAAAATATGCTGGGCCGTTTTGATGTGGAAGCGACGGCAAACCCGCTGGAAGGGCGTTTCAGGGAGGTTACGGGGAAGGCAGGGGCGGACAAGGCATTCAAGGAAGCGAAAGAGCAGGGGAAATTCGGGTTTTGCCTGCTGTCAGACCCCAATTTTGAGCCGGAAGGGAAAGAGGGGCAGCTTACGTTTCAAGACTTGCTAGCCGTGGATACAGGGCAGGGAGGACAAAAAGGTAAAGGCTCCAAAGTCTTAGGCTTAGGGATTGCCTATGGAGATGAGGATATCTGCTTTATCCCGGCGGACGGCGGCGTCAGCGGGGATTACCTCGCGGCACAGGTGGGGGAGCTGATTGAATCAGCAAAGTCAGCGTCCACATTTGACTTAAAAGCCCAGCTTCCGTACCTGAATGTCTGCGGCGACGCGAGGGAGCATGTGGAAGACGTGCTGTTGGGGGCATACCTTTTAAATCCATTGAAAAATGATTATGCCTATGATGACATAGCGAAAGAACATCTTGGTCTGCTTACGCCCTCCAGGCAGGACTTACTGGGAAAACTGCCGCTTGGGCAGGCAGCGAGGGAGAAGCCCCGGGAAGTGATGCAATATGCCTGTTGGGCAGCGTATGTGTCCTGGCAGGCGTCGGGCGTGTTGTGCCGTAAGCTCAAGGATGAGGGCATGTGGAAGCTGTACCGGGAGATTGAGATGCCGCTTATCTACACGCTTTATGAGATGGAGAGCGAGGGCGTGCTGGTGGATGGCAGCCAGCTTAAGTCATATGGGGAGGAGCTGTCAGGCAAGATTGTAGAGGTTGAGCAGGAAATTTATGCGGATGCCGGAGAGAAGTTTAACATCAATTCTCCCAAACAGTTAGGCGTAATCCTTTTTGAAAAGATGAAAATGCCGTATGGCAAGAAGACGAAGACCGGCTACTCTACGGCGGCGGACGTGTTGGAGAAACTGGCAGGCGAATACCCGCTGGTCTCAAAGATATTGGAATACCGCCAACTGGCGAAGTTAAAGTCTACCTATGCCGACGGGCTGGCGAATTATATTGAGGAGGACGGCAGGATACATTCCTGCTTCCACCAGACGATTACGGCGACTGGGAGGCTCAGCAGCACAGAGCCGAAACTGCAGAATATCCCCATCCGCATTGAGTTGGGGAGGCAGATTAGGAAGGTATTCATCCCTAAGGAGGGGTGCGTATTGATTGATGCGGATTATTCCCAGATTGAGCTGCGCGTGCTGGCGCATATGTCGGAAGACGCCAATCTAATCCAG
>CATLBW010000061.1 GCA_949879775.1 uncultured Lachnospiraceae bacterium | reverse complement strand
TAAACCCCCCGCGGCACGGGATCCCCACGCGCAGTAAAATGCCAGATCTGGATTGGGTCTACACTCCATATCTGGCATTATTTTATCTTTAGTAAAGACCTTGTCACGCTAAAGCGTGAAAGTTTCTTTACTAAAGATAAAAACAATTATGCGCACTCGTGCGATAGGAAATATGCCGCTAAAGCGGCCGCACTCGGCGCTTCAAAGTGTGCAATCCCCTCATGACTGAGAGGTTAGGGGAGCTGAAGTGGGCTTGCCCACTTTGTTCCACCGGCTGTAAAGGATTTAGTTCATGGCGCATTTAACTCTGCCGGGTAAAAATGCTTGACGCCCTTTGTGACGTCTTTGGCATATACCATCGAACAGCTTTTGACTGTTCCCTCTTCATCATACAGGAACGCTATGGCAAGATGCGCCCCTTTGGGGACCTCGAAATTGTTCGCCGTAAGCTCTTCATCTGAAATTGAGACATATTTGCCCTTTTTCAGCTTATACTTGCCGCGCACCACTGTCCCGTCCTCTAACTTATCTTTGATTTTATATGTTCCATAAAACAACCCGTTTTTTACCTTAAATTTCTTATCCGTATCTACGTTATCGCCCCGGGCTGTTAACTGACGCCCCGATCCATTGGGTGCGTCTTCCTTCCAATCGCCGTCATACACTTCCCGATAAAGGCTGCCATCCTTTGTGTTGCTGCTGACATAATACCAAGTTCCCTTGCCCTGCCTTTGCCCGTCCTTGTAATCGCCATAATACCATTGCTTACAGCTACACTCTTTGAACGTGTAAAAACCGATGCCTTTACCGCTGGTCCCTCCTGCTGGAAAATAAATGTAATGTTCCCCATCCCGCACCTTGGCTGACAAAGCCTTGGCGTCCTCACTCTCTTGGAGGTCGTGGAGCGCCTGCGCGTCGTCCGCCTCAATCGCATCTATCGCCGCTTCCATCAATGGGCGGTAAGGGTCCTCTATAGCGCTTTTCTGGTTGTTTGCTTCGGATAAATCTTTTTCTTTTGGAATTTGCCGCGGTTCCTGCCCTGGGGTATCCCCCGAGACTTCATAACCGCTTTTTTCTGCATCGTGCTCCGCCAGCGACTGAGATTCTTTCGCAGCCTCTGTGTGCTCCTCTGTGGTACAACCGGTAAGAAAAATCATTGCAAATGCCATAAAGGCAAATGCCACGGCAATCCTGCCCCGTCGTTCCATGCGATGCCTCCCATCATTCCATATGCTGTTATATTATTTTCTCAGTTCCGCGATAATATCCCCTTTAAGGTCTAACGCCATATCCTTCATACGCCTGCTTGCGGAAGGCGATGACAGTACGCTTGCCAAAAATTTGGAAGCAATCTCAAATTTCCTAAAATGATACGCCATATATGCAAGGATATAATCTACGGTACTCTGCTCCATGCCGCACATTGGGAACATTTCATCGGAAATTGCTTTCAGAAAACCGTCGAACGCCTGCTGGTAGAAGCCTTCCTCCTCCTTCTGCACCTCGGCCTTTGCCGCTTTCTCCTCCGGCGTATTGTCCGGCATAGCCTCGGCTTTGCCGCGCAAAAGCCATGCAATCTTCAAGCAAGTGTATGCCTTCTCACTGACTTTGCCCTTCTTTACCACCGTATTCATGAGGGACAGCTTATAACGGTCAACCACTTCATCGTAATCGTACACTGCATGATCCACCTTGTCGCTCGGCTTAAAGTTGCTTGAGATCTGCTCCCTGATTAACTTCATCTGCGTAGGCGTAAGATGGTCAAAAAAACGGTTCATCGCCGTATACCCGCATGCCGGGCAGGACGTGATATCATATTTTAAAGTATCAATGTACTGAAACCTCGGCCGCAAATCGCGGTCCGGCTCTAAGCGCTTCACCCTTCCGCTCTTAATCACTTTCGTCTTGAACACATGGTCGCACACCGTACAGCGTACCGTCTTCTCAAGGAGGAAATCAGACTCGGCAGGGACCTTCTCCTCTGCGTGTCCCTCCTCCCCTTTCTTTCCATCCTTCTTATCTTCCTCAAAGATCTGCATGGATTCCGCAGATTTTAAACCAAATTTCTCTAACCCTGAAAATAAATTCATTGCACCTTTCCTCCTCCTTGTGCTGCTGCCGCGATACCCATGGCAGAATTCATCGGCCTTGCGTATTACCCTGTGCTGGCAGCTTATAAGAACTTTTTAAAGAGACAATCCGGTTGAACACCAACGCGTCCGGCCTTGAATCCTTAGCATCTGCACAGAAAAAACCCTGCCTCACAAACTGATAGCTGTCATAAGGCCCTGCTTCAGCCAAAGCAGGCTCAATATAGCAATCTCTCAAAATGCTCAAGGAATCCGGATTCAGGTTCAAGCTGCCATCTTCTTTATTGTATACACCTTTTTCCTCGTCCACCAAATTCTCATAAAGGCGGACTTCACACTTCCCTGCAAAAGGCGCTGGCACCCAATGGATTGTCCCTTTCACTTTGCGTCCGGTAAATCCGCTCCCTGCTTTCGTCTCAGGGTCATAGGTACAATGCACTTCTGTCACATTCCCTTGCTCATCTTTTACAAAACCCACACATTTTACAAAATAGGCATGCATGAGACGCACTTCATTCCCTGGGAACAGCCGGAAATATTTCTTAGGCGGCTCTTCCATGAAATCTTCCCTTTCAATGAATAATTCACGGCAGAAAGGGATTTTGCGGCTGCCAAGCTCCTCATTCTCCAAGTTGTTCGCCGCATCCAGGTACTCGACCTCCCCCTCCGGGTAATTGTCAATCACCAGCTTGATGGGGTTTAAGACCGCCATCATCCTGGGGCGCTTCAACTTCAAATCCTCCCTGATACAATATTCCAACATGGCATAATCTACAGAGCTGTTGGCCTTGGATACCCCGCAAAGCTCCACAAAACGCTGGATAGACTCCGGCGTAAACCCACGTCTGCGCAGTGCCGCAATAGAAACCAGCCGCGGGTCGTCCCAGCCGTCCACAATCCCTTCTTCCACCAATTTCTTGATGTAACGCTTGCCGGTCACCACATTGGTAAGGTAAAGCTTGGCAAACTCTATCTGCTTCGGCGGGTTCTCATATCCTAACTCCCGCACTACCCAGTCGTACAACGGCCTGTGGTCCTCAAACTCCAACGTGCAGATCGAATGGCTGATGCCCTCTATCGCATCCTCAATCGGATGTGCGAAATCATACATCGGGTAGATGCACCATTTGTCCCCTGTGTTGTGGTGGGACATATGCGCCACACGGTAAAGGACGGGGTCCCTCATATTGATGTTGGGGGACGCCATATCAATCCTCGCACGCAGCACTTTGCTGCCATCCTCGTATTTGCCATTCCTCATATCTTCAAAAAGCGCAAGGTTCTCTTCCACGCCCCTAACAGCCCCCGGGTCTTCCCTTCCCGGTTCCTTTAATGTCCCGCGGTACTCGCGGATCTGCTCCGCATTCAAGTCTGAGACGTATGCCTTGCCCTTTTTTATCAGCTTGACCGCCGCCTCGTACATCTGCTCAAAATAATCGGAGGCAAAAAACAGCCGGTCTTCCCAGTCTGCCCCCAGCCACTTGATATCCTCCTTGATAGACTCCACAAACTCAACCTTCTCCTTGGTGGGGTTCGTGTCGTCAAACCGCATATTAAACTTGCCGCCATACTCCTTTGCAAGCCCATAATTCAATAATATGGATTTGGCATGTCCAATATGAAGATAACCATTCGGCTCTGGCGGAAAGCGCGTCCTTACCGCCTTGCAATGGCCTTCCCTGATATCTTCCTCAATAATCTGTTCAATAAAATTCTTGGAAACCACTTCGTTTTCCATCTGTAACCCTCCTGGAGATTTTGCTCTGTATTCCACTCTTTCTTTGCAAAGCGTTCCCATCACAATGTGATGGGAACCTTTGAAAGATTTTTTCATCTGTTTATGCAAGTAACATTATAAGTTGTAAAACGGTTTTTGTCAATTACAGGATACATCAGCTTCGTTTAATGTGCTGGTGCGTGAACAGATGGTCCTGGCAGTATTCGTAATTGCCCTCGCATTTGGAACAAAAACGGAACTGTAAATGGTCCCCATCCTTCTCCGTCCTCCCGCAGATTGCGCATTTATGTTTCGTAACGCCTTGCGCCTGCCGCATTTGCTGGCGGTAGACTTGTTTCCTGTGTATCTCATGCGGGGATATCCTGCGGTAATTCCTGGTGCCAAAAAAGAATATCAGGAAGTTCAAAACCGATGAGATGATTGCCACCCTTCCAGCCCAATTGCTGATGATAAACATGAACCCCATCCAGACAGCATCGACAATACCCATCCATTTTGCCTTAAAGGGAATGACAAAATACAGCCGAAACTGTGCATTGGGATAAATAATGGCAAACGCCATGAACAAGGACATCGTCACATACTGCGAGCCGAAATAATACCCAATCCCCGTCACCGGTATCCCGACTGCGATAAAATATATGAGATACAGGATAAACGCACCGATAACCGTGCACAAAAGCCCGCCAATCAGATATACATTATAGCGGAACGTGCCGATTGCCTGCTCGATGGACGTCCCGATAAAATAGTAGCAGGACAGGAAAAAAATCAAAAACAGGATATTCACGGACGGCGGTATCAAAAGCCAGGATACCAGCCTCCACACCTGCCCCCGCAAGATAAGGTGCGGCTCCAAAGTCAGTAATACCTGCACCTGCGGCATCGTATATTGTATGATAAACCCAAGCACCCAGGCGCCGATCAGCCAAAAAGTCAGGTTAGGAATCGCAAACCTGCCAAACTTCCTCTCCATTTTATTCAAAAATCTCATAATGCACCTCTCTCGTTTTTGTTAGGTTTCATTATAAATTTTCTGGAAAGGTTTGTCAATGAATGGCGCAATATTCCTGAAAACTTTATTCTCCCATCTCATCCCAGCCGGCAAATCCCTGGTACTCGCCGCGCTCCCCAGGCCCCACAGCCCGCGGCTTTAACGTTGCCGGGATGCACAGCTCATCGCCAATCTGCAAGTTATATACATCCACAAAAGGATTCGCGAACATTAATTGCCCTACGCTCACATGGTATCTCTTCCCAAGCAGATAGAGCGTATCCCCCTGCTGAATTACGTGTATTGTGCCCCCGCATGGCCCGCCCGGGTAAATAGGCCCGATGGGGATAGGTATGATTCTTGCCATAAGCTTCTTTCCTCCGTATTCAATCAACTATTCTTTGTAAATTATTATATTCAGGCTCTGCAAAACGGTTCTGCCTAACCGTTTCCTGCATATATTATACCCACGGCCGATAAAATCCGCCGCCCTCTGCCACTAAATATTAACAATCCATAAAATCAAAAAAATGAATTGTTTTTTGTCTTTTCCTGTCGTATAATATACGGTGTTCGATTTCAGGACAGTTTATCATATTAAATAGGAAGAAATTGCCAGGGAACTTTGGAGGTAATACTTTATGGAAAAACAGAATTTACACAGGCTGGGTATTGATATCGGCTCAACCACAGTAAAAATCGCAATCTTAAACCAGCAGGATGAAATCGTCTTTGCCGACTACCAACGGCACTTTGCAAATATCCGGGAGACGCTCTCCCACCTGCTGGCAGAGGCCCAGGACGCCCTTGGGAATATTCTCCTGTCCCCGGTCATTACAGGCTCAGGCGGGCTTACGCTCGCCAAACATTTAGAGATTCCTTTTGTCCAGGAAGTGATTGCCGTCTCCTGCGCATTGCAAGACTACGCCCCGCAGACGGACGTTGCCATTGAGCTTGGCGGAGAGGACGCCAAGATTATCTATTTTGAAGGCGGGAATGTGGAACAGCGCATGAACGGCATCTGTGCCGGCGGCACCGGCTCCTTCATCGACCAGATGGCTGCGCTTTTGCAGACAGACGCTACCGGGTTAAACGCTTATGCGGCGCATTACAAGGCAATTTACCCCATTGCCGCGCGCTGCGGCGTGTTTGCCAAGACAGACATCCAGCCGCTCATCAATGAAGGCGCGTCGAAGGAAGACTTGTCCGCGTCTATCTTCCAGGCAGTCGTCAACCAGACCATTTCCGGGCTTGCCTGCGGCAAGCCAATCCGTGGACATGTTGCGTTCCTAGGAGGTCCTTTGCATTTCCTGCCGGAACTGAAACAGGCTTTTATCCGCACGCTCAAGCTGGACGAAGAACATATCATCGCGCCTGCCCATTCACATTTGTTCGCGGCGATTGGCTCCGCGCTCAATTACAAACCGCAGGTAACGATAGAATTGAAACATATATTGAATAAGCTCTCCTCCGATATCCATATGGAATTTGAAGTGGAGCGCATGGAACCGCTGTTTGCCAGCGAGGATGAATATGGGAAATTCCGGTGCCGCCATAGCAGGCATCATGTGATGACGGAAGATTTGTCCACTTACCAGGGAAACTGCTATCTGGGCATTGATGCAGGCTCCACCACCACCAAGGTCGCGCTGGTAGGCGAGGACGGCTCCCTGTTGTACTCTTTTTACAGCAGCAACAACGGCAACCCCCTGTCCACGGCAACGCTGGCCCTTCGGGAAATCCATGACCTGCTGCCCAAACAGGCAAAGATTGTGCACTCCTGCTCCACCGGATATGGGGAAGCCCTGCTGAAATCCGCTTTTATGCTGGACGACGGGGAAGTGGAAACTGTCGCCCACTACTATGCCGCCGCCTTTTTCAACCCCGAAGTGGACTGTATCTTAGATATCGGCGGCCAGGATATGAAATGCATCAAGATTAAAAACCAAACTGTGGACAGCGTGCAATTAAACGAAGCATGTTCTTCCGGCTGCGGCTCGTTTATCGAGACCTTTGCCAACTCCCTCAACTATTCCGTGGAAGATTTTGCACAGGCTGCCCTGTTCGCGGAGCACCCCATTGATTTAGGCACACGCTGTACCGTGTTTATGAACTCCAAGGTAAAACAAGCGCAGAAAGAGGGCGCCGACGTATCGGACATATCCGCCGGGCTGGCATATTCCGTCATCAAAAACGCGCTGTTTAAGGTCATCAAAGTCAGCGACGCCAAAGACCTGGGCAAGCATATCGTGGTGCAGGGCGGGACTTTCTATAATGACGCCGTCCTCAGGAGTTTCGAAAAAATTTCCGGATGCGAGGCTGTAAGGCCCGATATCGCAGGCATTATGGGCGCGTTTGGCGCCGCCCTCATCGCCAGGGAACGTTATGAGGATAACCCGGGCACCACCATGTTATCCATCGAAGAGATTGAGGACCTTAAAGTTGAGACGAAGCTTTCCCGCTGCCAGGGCTGCACCAACCATTGCCTGCTGACAATCAACCGCTTTTCGGGAAACCGCACCTTCATCACCGGCAACCGCTGTGAAAAGGGGCTGGGCAAAGAGAAGAACAAAGAACAAATCCCCAACCTTTTTGAATATAAGAACCACCGTATCTTTGACTATGAGCCGCTGCCGGAGCACGACGCCAAACGCGGTTCCGTAGGGCTGCCAAGGGTGCTGAACATGTACGAGGACTACCCTTTTTGGGCAGTGTTCTTCCGTACGCTTGGCTTTCGTGTGATCCTTTCCCCGCCGTCTACACGAGGAATCTATGAGATGGGCATTGAATCCATTCCCAGCGAATCGGAATGCTACCCGGCAAAGCTGGCCCATGGCCATGTTTCCTGGCTGATTGCGCACCAGGCGGATTTCATTTTCTATCCTTGTATCCCTTACGAAAGGAATGAATTCCCGGACGCCGTCAACCATTATAACTGCCCCATTGTCACTTCCTATGCGGAAAATATCAAGAACAATGTGGATGAAATCACTTCCGGCAAAGTACGTTTCCTGAACCCCTTTATGTCCTTTGCTTCCAAAGAGGCTCTCTGTGAACAGCTCAAACAAGTATTTGCTGAGGAATTTTCCATCTCCCCCCAGGAGGTACAGGCCGCTGTGGACGCAGGGTGGAAGGAACTCTCCGACACTCGCGAAGAGATGCGGCGCAAAGGCGAAGAAACGCTCAAATACATGGAAGAAACCGGACGCCGGGGAATTGTGCTTGCCGGGCGCCCCTACCATATAGACCCGGAAATCAACCACGGCATCCCGGAATTAATTAATTCTTACGGCATTGCCGTGTTGACGGAGGACTCCATTTCACATCTTCAGGAAGTGGAACGCCCCTTGATGGTGATGGACCAATGGATGTACCACTCAAGGCTGTATGCCGCCGCCAATTTTGTAAAAACCAGGGAAGACCTTGACCTAATCCAGCTCAACTCCTTCGGCTGCGGCCTAGACGCCGTCACCACCGACCAGGTCAATGACATCTTGTCGAAATCCGGCAAGATTTACACCTGCCTGAAAATAGATGAGGTAAATAACCTTGGCGCTGCACGCATCCGCATCCGCTCGCTTTTGTCAGCGCTCAGGGTAAAAGAGAAACAGCACAAAGGACGCACGGTTGTGCCCTCCGAATATAAACGTGTCGTATTTACGGAAGAGATGCGCAAGAATTACACCATCCTCTGCCCACAGATGTCCCCCATCCATTTTGAGATGATACAGCCTGCTTTTGCCGTCAGCGGTTATAACCTGGTAGTGCTTGACAATGACGGCAAAGCAGCCGTGGACATGGGGCTGCGCTACGTCAACAACGACGCCTGCTACCCTTCCATGATGGTCGTTGGGCAGATTATGGACGCCATACTCTCAGGCAAATACGACTTAAGCCGGACAGCCGTGATTATCAGCCAGACCGGGGGCGGCTGCCGTGCCTCCAACTACATCGGCTTTATCCGGCGCGCCCTGGAAAAAGCCGGATACCCGGATATCCCGGTGATTTCCATCAACCTCAGCGGCTTAGAGGGCAACCCAGGCTTTAAGCTCTCCCTCCCGCTGCTTAGGCGTGCCCTGTACGGCTTAGTTTTCGGCGATATCTTTATGCGCTGCCTCTACCGCACGAGGCCATATGAGGCAGTCCCCGGAAGCGCCAACGCGCTCCACAAAAAATGGAGGGAAACATGCCAAAACTTTCTCTCCGGCAAAAAGACGCCCTCGCACCGCAAATTCAAGCGTTACTGCCGGGAAATCATCCAAGAGTTTGACAACCTGCCCGTAACGGATGCGCAAAAACCCAGGGTCGGCATTGTCGGGGAAATCCTTGTCAAATTCCTGCCGGCCGCCAACAATTACTTGGTGGAATTATTGGAAGCGGAGGGAGCAGAAGCCGTGATGCCTGACTTGACCGATTTCTTGCTTTACTGCTTCTACAACATGAATTTCAAGGCTGAGCGCCTGGGCATGAAGAAATCCAGCGCACGGAAGGCCAACCTCGGCATCAAAGCCCTGGAATGGGTGCGCAGCGCAGCCCGCAAGGAATTTGAAAACAGCCGGCATTTTGAGGCGCCGGCCCAAATTGAAACGCTGGCTAAATACGCCGCCCCCATCGTCTCCCAGGGGAACCAGACCGGGGAAGGCTGGTTCCTCACCGGGGAAATGTTAGAATTGATACATTCCGGCACCACGAACATTGTATGCGCGCAGCCCTTCGGCTGCCTGCCAAACCACGTAGTGGGCAAAGGCGTCATCAAGGAAATACGCCACCAATACCCGCTCGCCAACATTGTCGCCATTGATTATGACCCCGGCGCGTCCGAGGTAAACCAGCTAAACCGTATCAAGCTCATGCTCTCTACGGCGCAAAAAAACCTTAAGCACAGCCAATCTGACAATTCATGGGATTAATTTTCCCTAATTGAAGTTAAATGCCCTCCTGGCTCGTTCTAGAGATTGAACCGGAACAAACGCCTTATCGGCGTCCGGTTCTTAACTGGAACAAAGTGAGCTTACCCACTTTCTCAAGAAAAGGAGGACATTACATATGAAACGCAACAAAATCTTAATCCTGATTGCCGGCATCGCCATCCTTTTTGGCATTGCCTGTTCCGGCATCATCATTGCCCAGGGCGTCCAGACAGGGACAATCCTTAACTCCCAGGCCAACAAAAAGGAACGCCATCCAAGTGCATGGGAGCTGAAGAAAACAAAGCTGGACGAATTCTCTGAGATTTCCGTCTCGCTTAGCTACTGCAATTTCTCCATACTCCCATCCGACGGTTATGCGCTTGAATACCGCATGGATGGCGTCTGTGAGAAGCCCGAATATGAGGTTTCTGAGGGCAGCTTTTACTTCCGCGAAGGGCATACGCAGGAAAAGTTCCGCTCAGGCTTCCACTTTTTTTTCAACCCTGGCAATTTTTCTGCCAACCAAGGTCCATTCTATGTCAACCTCTATGTGCCCAAGGAAACGTACTTCAACCTCTTATCCTTGTCTGACGAAAGCGGCAACATTGAGATTGGCGATATAAAGGCCAGGCAGGCGGAAATCACGGCAGACTACGGGAACCTGGACATTGGCAGCTTCTCCGGGGAAAAATTATCCCTTAAAGCTGATTCCGGAAATATCGGCTTGGGCGACGTAACCTGTGATAACCTGGAAATTTCTGACGAATATGGGAACGTATCGGCAGACAGCCTGGTAATCTCCAAGAACGCCTCTATCGAGCTGCACAGCGGCAACTTCAAGCTTTCCAAACTGGAATGCGAAAACCTAACGCTCTCCAATGAGTACGGCAACTGCACCGCGGACGAATTTACCGTAAAGGGCAGCAGCATCTTTATGGAGTCCGGCAGCCTCAAGCTGCGGCAGGCAACGCTTGGGAATACAGAAATCAACAGCGAATATGGGGATACCACCCTAAGGCTCGCCGATAGCGCCGCCAACTATAATTACGACCTAAAGGCCGAGTATGGCTCTGTATCGGTGGACGGCAAAAAAATCGACGCCAATGACGATGGGGAAATTTATTACCAGAAAGACAATGGGAAAGAAAGTGAAATCCGCATCACCAGTGAAAGCGGGAATATTGAGATACGATAGTCCAAAGCGGGCAAAGCCTTTCCTAATAAAAGAAAAATGCCGCCGCAGGATTTTGGTTCTTGCGGCGGCTTGGCTTACCTAACAATCATAGTATTCGCCACAGTAGGGGCAGTACTCAAACCGCCACCAGCCGACCAGCGGATAAATACGATGGCAGCACGAACAGCGCATCTTCCGATGCATGAAAAGTAAGGATGCCGCCACCATAGCCCCTCCAACCAGGAACATCATGGCGCAAAGGGCAAAGGAAACCTCTTCCCACTGACAAAGCCCTACCATTGCTCCCATCAAGATCACTCCCCCATCACATAAAAGTGAAAAAATCCATTGTTTGGCATGAAATGACATAATAATTCTCCTACATAAAAACCTTCACCTATCAAACCAGTAAGTCCAGCGCCTGATATGGGCGCCTCTTCCCCGCAGCCTGGTATGCCTCAAGGTTCCTTGCTTCCAGCTTGGCGGCAAGCTTCTGCTCTTCCATTTCCTGCTTCTGTTCTTCCATCTGCTTCGCTTCCTCGGCAACCTTCTCCTGCGCCTCTTTTGCCTTACGCATCTCTTCTGTCTCTTCGGCAAGCTCCTCAAGCTCCTTGGCGTTCTCTTCCATAGCCTCGACGTCTTCGGCAAGGTCTGAGACGTCTTCCATCATCTCTTCCATCATGCCTTCGCCTTCGTCCGTGCCCATAGCCTCTTCGACTGCGTCCTCGCGTCTCTCTTCTTCCGTCTTCGGCTCCATCTTCTCGGCAGCTTCGGCAATCTTCTCGCCAAGCTCCTTCGCCTCATCCATGACATGCCACATCTGTTCATTGTTAAAAGACTTCTTCGCCGCTGCTATCTCATCCTCATAACTGTGCAGCGCCTTAAGCTTATTTGCAATCTCTTCCACAGACTCACATTCCTGATCCTTGAGGCTCTCTTTTTGCTTCTCCCAGAAGGCAACTTCGCTCTGCGTCTTCTGCTGCCGCTCTGCCTTGTCCTGGGCGCTCTTGGAAATATTGTTCTGCAGCATGGGCAGGTTCCCGGCGAACACAGAGCCGCCCTTCTGGAAAGAGTCTGTCCCTATATTGGTTAATGAAATATTCATGCCATCTCCTCCTAACACAATCGTAATACAAAGTTACATCCATACAGATACCTTTTTATGTATTTCGGCATGGTCCCTTCCATTCTTTACCTTTCGCGGCAATGCTACATGCCGCGGATTTTCATCGTCTGCCTGCGATAGCCGGTAGATGGCGTAAAGAGCCTGCGGTACGCTTTATGCTTCTTTTTGGGCACCTTAATTACGGCTTTTTTGCCAATCCCCTTGAGCGCCTTGCCGCCGACTTTTTTAAGCCTGCTGCCTTTGACAGTAATGGATGACAGGTTCTTGCAATTTGCGAACGCCTGATCCCCAACAGCGGTTATATTGCGCCCCAAAACCACAGACGTTGCCCTTGTGCCCGAAAAGGCTCCTTTCCCCACAGACGATACCCGAAACTTCTTCCCTTGGTATGATACCGTGTCTGGGATATTGACCTTTTTGGGGCTGGCTTTTTCCAAGCCTATGCAGGAAACGGATGCGTCTTTGCCAAGTTTCATAATCCGGTACTTAAGCCCAAAATCCGCAAATACTTTCCCTCTCCTAAGCGCGCTTTTTACCGTCACTGTGCATTTTCCCCACATTTTCACTTTCCCATAGTAATTGTTATAAATGATTACCGTCGTACTGCCCTTTTTCTTGCCCAAAACTACCCCGGCCGCCGTAACCTCTGCAATTTTAGGGTCTACGGAGAGAAACCCAAGCTCGCCGCCAAAGCATTCTTTGGGGAAAATTTTCACGCCAAGCTTTTTCCAGCCCCCGGCGTCCACCGTAAGGGAACTCTTCCCAAAGCTTATTTTTTCCGGCTGTATAAAATCAATCGCGCTGACATGGAGGGTAAACGAGGCTTTCACGCCGTTATGGCAGGTCCCAGTGATCTTAGCCGTCCCATATTCCAACGTCTCCACCCTGCCGTTTTCATCCACCAGGGCAACCTTTTCATTGGAAGACTTCCAGGATACGTCCGTTACGCTGGCGTCTAAGGGCAGGACGTCATACGCTATGGAAAATTCCTCCCACGAAGGAACGTAGACCTCCTTTTGCTGGAGGTAAAGTTTTTTAACCGGCTTTACTTTATTTTTTTTCACCCACCTTGCTTTCACCGTCAAGTTGCCAAACACCTCAAACCCGCTGTCTACCTTAACTTCAGCGCCGTCCGCTTTCCCATACCAGCCCGTAAAAAGATAGCCTTTTTTCACTGGCTGCTTAGGCAGTCCCTGGATTGCCCTTCCCGCCGCCACCGTTTCTTTGCTGTACACCTTGCCGTCTACCATATATTTTACTGTAAATTTTTGCGGCGCCAGCCCTGACAAATTCTTATCAATCCATGAGGTACGCGCCAAAACCCATTTTCGCAGCCGTTCCCTTTCCTCTGCAAATGAAAGCGGCTTCCACTCCCCTTCCTCCTCCATATCAAAAGAATTCATGCCCCATTTTTCCTCATTATAGCGCTGGGAAACCTCTATCTGGCTGTAATATTGGTCTAACGCGCCTCCCTTTTCACAGAAGGCGAGCAGTTTATCTTTGATTGCCGGCCAGCGCCCTGTCATTTCCCTGACGAAAGAATCATCCTCCATGAGCCTGCCAAACCAGTAGTCGCTATTGTTGTGCATAAACCCCTCATAATCCAGATACTCATATTCGGTAGAGCCCCATGCCACATAGTCGAAATCCCACAAGGGCCCCCAGTACAGTTTCCCATTACGCTTTTTATAAAGATATGTGCTGGTGGTGACAAAAGCGTCTCCGTTTTTGGATATTTCCTGTATCCAGTAATAATCTACCGCTGACTTGACGTCCAGCAAATCACGGTAACTTGTTTTGTCTTTCAGCCGGAAATCCTTAGCGTATATGGCGTCTTCCGTCTTCTGCACATAATTTTTGATATAGTTATACTGCGCCTGGTTCTCATACTCCTCAAAAGAGGGGCTTTCAATCAGGAAATTCCTTCCACGCGTCGTGGCAAAAGATTTTTTCTCCTCATCCCCATATGGTTCCACCGACAGGAGATACCCCCCTGTAATCAACGGCTCGTCCACAGCGTCCTTCGTATCTTCCAAATCGTCAATATCTACCCTGCTGCCGCCAACCCTGACCTGCTCGCTGAGGCAATATGTCCCATAGTATACCCCGTTCATGACCACTTCCACGAAGACTGATTTGGGGGTAAATTCCATGCCCAACTGCTGTCCCAGCCAATAAGTGCCCTTATTGCGCATCATGCTGTTGTCATACCAGTTTGCCAGAAGGACCCAGTGCTTGTTTTTCCCCATGCCAAATAAATCCGCCTTTTTGTCCAGCTTAATCTTATACGGCTTCTTATCGGCGTCCCAGGTGGAATGCCCCCTCCCCCTGATATACTCCATACTGTAGGTTTCTGTCTTAAGCTTCTTGTTTGTATATTCACTGACGTACCCTTCCGGTATCTGCACCCTCATGTCCCCGTAACACTCCGTGGAATGGTCCGGCGAAGCGTTCATTGCCGCAACCGTGCCCTGGCTCTCGTCAATATCAAAATAAATGACCGGCAGGGAGTTTTCCGCAAATTCAATGGAACGCAGCAGGAATGTAACTTCTTCCTCGCCCTCAAGCTGGTCCCCCGTCACGCGAAAAGAGATGCGGTGTTCCCCGCTAATCTTCTTGTCTAACACATCTGCCGTCCGCTCCCCCTCTAACGTCCATTTGGGGGAATTCCTAAGCTGAATGCGGGCAAAAGCCTCTGTCTCATCATCCAGGTAAAATTCCACATACAATGCTTTTCCCCTGGGCGCAAGCCCGTCAACCGCCACCCGGCCTACGTTATTCCCCTGAAAACGAAACGGCTCCGTAATGGTAAACTTCTCTTGGGACAACTGGGTTAAAGTCCCGGTAACCAGCGCCCCGCCGGCCTTCTTGTTGTCTGCCAGCGTCACCCCCGTGGGAAGCTTTAATATCTGCCTGCCCATTAATTCCGACACCATCTGCTTGCCATATGGCTGGCTAATCCCCTGGGAACCTTCCGCTTGCCCAAACAGCCCGCCGTCATCTGCGGTAATGATCTCTTTGCCGCCATACGCGGCGTCCACATCCTGCGCCCCCATCCCTAACATCCCAAATACAAACGATAATGTAAGCAACAGGCTCCATACTCTTTTCATAGCTTTCATACTTCTGGCTTCCTCCCTATTAAGCGTTTACAATAACCCACTTTCATAATATAACAGTCTTCTTTCTCAAATTAATATAATAACTCCTTAATTTTTTATTAATAATCCCCCCTGCCGACAATCGCCAACAGAGGGGGCTATGATTATTTCTTGATATAATCCACATGCAAAAGGTCATGCTCGCGGTTCTTAAGCAAATCCTTGTACAGCATATCTACCACTGGGTTATCCTCGCTGCGCTTAATCTGCAGCGCCTTATCATTCTTGTAAAGCCCTTCGGCGCGCATCCGTTTCTCTGTGGAACGTGCAAATGGCTGCCCTGCCCCGGCTACGCACCCGCCGGCGCACGCCATGACCTCTACAAAGTCAAAATGCTCTTCGCCGCTCTCAATCTTGCGTATCAGCCTGTCTGCATTGCCAAGGCCGCTGACCACGCCGATGCGCACCGTCCGCCCGTCTAAATCAACGGAGAATTCTTTGGTGCCCTCCATGCCGCGCACGCCGCTGAACTCAATCTCTTTGAGCGCCTTATGGCTCTTATCCTCCACAACCTTGCGGACTGCCGCTTCTGTCACCCCTCCGGTTGCCCCGAAGATAACGCCGGCCCCGGAAAAAATAGAGAATGGCATATCATATGCTTCCGGCTCCAGGCGGTCAAAGCGGATGCCGATTTCTTTGAGCATGCCGATTACCTCTTCGGAGGTCAGCACATAATCGACATAGGGAACGCCGTCTTTCTTAAACTCTTCCCTGGACGCCTCATATTTCTTGGCGGTACAAGGCATAATCGCTACAGATACCGTCTCCTTGTGCTCTTTCTTATCCTGCTTGCGGTAATATTCCTTGATGACCGCCCCAAACATCTGCATCGGGGACTTGGAAGTAGACACATAAGGCATAAGGTGGGGGTATTTCGTCTCCACAAAACGAATCCACCCTGGGCAGCAGGAAGTAAATAACGGGTATTTGCGCCCCTCTTCCTCTAAGCTCTCCACCAATTCCTCTGATTCTTCCATAATCGTCAGGTCGGCGCCTACCGAGGTGTCAAAGATAGCGTCCACGCCTAACATGCGCAGGGAGGCAATCAATTTGCCAATCGTGTTATCGCCCGGGTCATAGCCATAAGCCTCCCCGATTGCCACGCGCACAGCCGGGGCAATCTGCACTACCACCCGCTTATCTTCGCTGTGGATTGCCTGCCACACGTCATGGGTATCATTCTTAATCGTAATCGCGCCCGTGGGGCAGACTGCCGCACACTGCCCGCAGTTAACGCAGTTTGTATCAGCAATATCCCTGCCAAACGCCGTGGAAATCTCCATATCAGAACCACGGTGCGCAAAATCAATGGCCCCCACATGCTGAATCTCGCTGCACACCCTCACGCAGTCCCCGCAGAGGATACATTTGTTAGGGTTGCGCACAATCGCTTTGGAGGAGGTGTCAATCGGACGGATGGGATTGGTATTCTCAAAGCGTACGCTGGGGATGGCAAACCGGTTGGCCAGCTCCTGCAATTTACATTTCCCATTCTTCTCACACGTCGTACAATCTCTGCAATGCGCAGCCAAAAGAAGCTCTAAGATACGCTTCCTGTGATAATAAAGCTGCGGCGTATTCGTGCGGATTTCCATGCCGTTTTTCGGCGGCGTGGAACAAGACGCTACAATGCCCCCACGGTTATCTTCCACCACGCACATACGGCATGCGCCATAAATAGACAGGTCCGAATAATAACAAAAGGTCGGTAAGATAATTCCCGCCTTGCGGATCACTGCAAGGATATTTTTCTCATCGGTGAACGGTACACGCTCTCCGTCAATAATCATATATTTTTCCATGTCCGTTCCCTCCTACACTTCTTTTACCGCGTGGAAATTACAGCCTTCCATGCAGGCACCACACTTAATACATTTGCTCGTATCGATGGTAAATGGTTTCTTAACCTCGCCGGAAATCGCGCCTACCGGGCAAAGCCTTGCACATTTGCTGCATCCCTTACACAGTTCCGGGTCAATCTGCAGCGTCACTAAGGCCTTGCACTGGCCTGCCGGACATTTCTTGTCCACTACATGGGCAAGGTACTCTTCCCGGAAGTATTTCATGGTGCTGACTACCGGGGAAGCCGCCGTCTTGCCCAGCCCGCACAGCGCGGTAGCGGAAATGGTGGAAGCAAGCTCCTCTAACAGCGTAATATGCTGCATGGTCCCGCGCCCCTCGCAGATATCGTTCAAAAGCTCTAACATCCGCTTGGTGCCCTCGCGGCAGGGAATACATTTTCCGCAGGACTCATTCTGGGTGAAGTTCATGAAGAAGCGGGCAACCTCCACCATACAGCTCTTATCGTTCATGACTACCAGGCCGCCGCTGCCAATCATCGCGCCCACCTTCTTGAGCGAATCGAAATCCAGATGTAAATCAAGATGGTCTTCCGTGGCGCTGATGCAGAGGCATCCGCCGGAAGGCCCGCCAATCTGCACCGCCTTAAAATCACCGCCTTTGACGCCGCCGCCAATGTCAAAAATAACCTTGCGCAAAGTCGTTCCCATAGGCACTTCGATTAATCCCGTATTCATGACATTCCCAGTCAGGGCGAACGCTTTCGTCCCATGGTTGTTGTCCGGGCCAATCGACTTATACCACTCCGCCCCCTTGGTGATGATAGGCGGGACGTTACAATATGTCTCCACGTTATTCAATACGGTCGGCTTCTCAAACAGTCCTTTTTCCACCGTACGCGGCGGTTTTACCCTGGGCATGCCGCGGTTGCCCTCTATAGACGCCGTCAGCGCGGAACCCTCCCCACAGACAAAGGCCCCTGCGCCCTGGCTGATTTTCAAATCGAAATCAAAGCCGGAATTTAAAATATTCTCTCCTAACAATCCCTTCTCTTCCGCCTTGTTGATTGCCGTCTGCAAACGTTCCACGGCAAGCGGGTATTCTGCACGCACATAGATATAGCCATAATGCGCCCCTGTAGCGATCCCGGCAATCAGCATCCCTTCAATCACACGGTGGGGGTCGCCCTCCATCATGCTGCGGTCCATAAATGCGCCGGGGTCGCCCTCGTCGCCGTTACAGACAACGTATTTCGTCTCTTCCTTCTGCGCTAATACCTGCGCCCATTTGCGCCCGGTGGGGAAACCTCCGCCGCCGCGCC
>CATLBW010000060.1 GCA_949879775.1 uncultured Lachnospiraceae bacterium | reverse complement strand
ACGGGGGGGAGCCTTTTTGAACGTTTATCTAAGGTGGGCGCCAGGCTTTGTGTTAAGACGCTTGAGGCGATTGAAAACGGGACGGCCGCCTATACGCCGCAGGATGATTCCTTGGCTACCTATACCACGATGATTAAAAAGCAGCTCGGGGAAATAGATTGGAAGAAGCCTGCGCAGGAGATTGAGCGTCTGACTAGGGGGCTGAACCCCTGGCCGAGCGCTTACACCTATCTGGAGGGGAAAACCTTAAAAATCTGGCGTGCCGAGGCGGAAGTGGAGGCGAACCAGTCCCAAGACGCCCAGGCACAAGGGGCAAGGGAAGGCGGTATGCAGGCAGGGCCGGGATGCATTGTGGACGCGGAAGGCGGTATGCAGGCAGGGCCGGGATGCATTGTGGACGTGGCGAAAGACAGCATAACCGTACAGGCTGGGCAGGGGCTTTTAAAACTTTTAGAGGTGCAGTTAGAGGGCAAGAAACGTATGGCAGCAGATGCATTCCTGCGTGGGTTCCAGGTAAAAGCAGGGTGCAGGCTTGGAAAGGAGTGATTCTTATGCCGTTTTATGGATATGGATTTTATTTTGACCCAACTTATATTTTGGTGGTCATTGGCGCTGTAATTTGTTTGGCGGCGTCTGCGCGGGTGAAGCTGACCTTCCGCAAGTATAACCGGGTGCGCAGCATGTCCGGCATGACCGGCGCGCAGGCGGCGGATCGCATTTTGCGCGCGGCGGGCATCCATGATGTAAGCATTGAGCATGTTTCCGGGGATTTGACGGACCATTATGACCCGAGGCGGAAAGTGCTGCGCCTTTCCGATAGTACTTACGGTTCGGCTTCTGTGGCGGCTGTCGGCGTGGCGGCGCATGAGTGCGGACATGCCATCCAGCATCAGAAGTCTTATGCGCCCCTGACGATCCGCGGGGCGATTGTCCCGGTGGCGAATTTTGGCTCGGCTGCAGCCTGGCCCTTAATACTTATCTGGATGTTTATCAGCAGAAATACGGGGACGCTCTTAATTGATATCGGGATTATCTGTTTTTCCCTTGCCGTGATGTTCCAGCTTGTGACGCTCCCGGTCGAATTTAACGCATCCCGGCGGGCAGTGCGTATTTTAGGGGAGACCGGCATCCTCGATTCACAGGAATTGAGAAGCACGAGAAAAGTCCTCGGCGCCGCTGCGCTGACGTATGTGGCAGGCGCCGCTGCGGCTATTTTACAGCTTTTGCGTCTTGTGCTGCTGTTCGGAGGAAGAAATGACGACTGAGGTAAACTTGCGGGAGATGGCGTTAGAGGCGCTTCTTGCCGTGACGAGGGACCATGGATACAGCCATACGGTAATCCGTGGCATGATGGATAAATACCAATACCTGGGAAAGCACGAGAGGAGTTTTTTTAAGCGTTTGTGCGAGGGTACATTGGAACACATGATATGGATTGATTATGTGATTGACCAGTTTTCTAAAATAAAGGTAAATAAAATGAAGCCTCAAATACGCTGTATTTTAAGGATTGGCGTTTATGAGCTGAATTTTATGGACGCCATCCCGCCGTCCGCTACCTGCAATGAGGCGGTAAAGCTTGCCAGGAAACGGGGCTTCCATAACCTGAGCGGTTTTGTCAACGGCGTGCTTAGGAATATCAGCCGCAATTTAGGCGATGTGTCCCTGCCGGATGCCAAGAAGGACCCTGTACAGTACTTTTCCGTAAAATATTCCATGCCGGAGTGGATAATAGAAATGTGGCGGGAGGCATATACACAACAGCAGATGGAAGAATTTTTAGAGGCGTTCTTAACAGAGCCTCCTACTTGCGTGCGTGTCAACCCCCTTAAGGCAACGAAGGAGGAGCTTAAGAGGGAGCTTGCCATGGAGGGCGTCACCGTGCGGGAGGATGAAGATGTCGAGGGGGCTTTGTATCTGGAAGGTTATGATTTCCTGGGCAGGCTTGCGTCGTTTCAGGCGGGGAAATTTTATGTGCAGGATGTAAGTTCCATGCAGGTGGCGCTGTGGGCGCAGCCGAAGCCGGGAGATTATATCCTCGACGTCTGCGCGGCGCCTGGCGGCAAGAGCATCCATTTAGCCCAAATGCTCTGGCAGGCGCAGGAGCGGCAAAAAAATGCTCAGGAAATTGCCGGCCCTAAAATCGGCAGTAGGCAGGCAGCGGTCCTTGGCATGGTGGAAGCCAGGGATTTGACGGAATATAAAGTTTCGCTGATCCAGGAAAATATTAATAGCAGCGGGCTTGCCAATATACGGGCGCGGCAGGCGGACGCCAGGATATTGGACGGCACACAGGTTGGCAAGGCGGATATTGTGGTCGCGGATTTGCCCTGTTCAGGGCTGGGCGTCCTTGGCAGGAAAGCAGACATCAAGTACAGGGTAACGCTTGAAGGCTGCCATGAGCTGTGCGGGCTGCAAAGGGAAATCTTACATACCGTGCAGCAGTATGTGAAGCCGCAGGGGATATTGATGTACAGCACCTGCACGATAAACCGCATGGAAAATGAGGGGAATGTCGAATGGTTCCTTGGGGGGCATCCAGATTTCCGGCTGGTGGGGCAGCAACAGATCCTGCCGGTAAAAGGCAAAAACGATGGGTTTTTCCTGGCGAAGCTTAAAAAGCAATGAGACAACGCCCAAAGATAAGGAACGGGCATGTATGGGATATTATAGGGAAATGCTGACAGAAGCAGGAAGGGATAAAAAATGCCTCACTTTGAAAAACATGATATCAAATCATTAAACCAAAAAGAGCTGGAGGACTTTTTTGTGTCATTGGGGGAAAAACCTTTCCGGGCAAGGCAGGTTTACCATTGGATGCATATCAGCCATGCAGGGTCTTTTGATGAAATGGGCAATATTCCCCAAAGCCTCAAAGAGAAATTGAAAGAACGCTGTGAGCTGACGGTACTCCGTCAGAAGCTGGCACAGCGTTCTAAGGTGGACGAGACAGCAAAATATCTCTTTGGACTGCCGGATGGGAATATGATTGAGAGCGTGCGCATGAAATATAAGCATGGGAACAGCGTATGCATTTCTTCACAGGCAGGCTGCCGTATGGGCTGCCGTTTCTGCGCGTCTACGTTGGATGGCCTTGCGCGTAACCTGACGCCGGCAGAAATGCTTGAACAGGTTTACAGGGTTCAGGAAGATATCGGCGAGCGGGTTTCCCATGTGGTTGTAATGGGGAGCGGCGAGCCGTTGGACAATTATGATAATTTATTAAAATTCTTAGAATTGCTTTCAGATGGGAATGGGCTCCATATCAGCCAGCGCAATATTACGGTATCGACCTGTGGGATTGTGCCGAATATGCGAAGGCTTGCCGGGGAGAAGCTGCAAATCACCTTGGCGATTTCGCTGCATGCCGCTTCGCAAAAGAAACGCGAAGAACTAATGCCGGTGGCAAGGAAATATGGGCTAGAGGAATTGTTGGAGGCTTGCGGGTATTATTTTGGGCAGACCGGGCGTCGCATCACATTTGAATACAGCCTGGTAGGCAAGGTTAATGACCGGCCGCAGGATGCAAGGCAATTGGCAGGCCTGCTTAAGGGGCAAAACTGCCATGTGAACCTGATCCCGGTCAACCCGATTAAGGAGAGGGCGTATGTGCAGCCTGATGGGCAGGCAGTTAAGGAGTTCAGGCAGGCGCTTGAGAAGCAGGGGATAACGGTAACGGTACGCAGGGAAATGGGAAGGGACATTGACGGAGCCTGCGGGCAGCTCAGAAGGAGGCAGATGGGTTAAGGAGATGGGTTAAGGAGGCAACTATTACTTGTCCTTTTAACGCCATTGTGCTAAAATGTCTATGTATGTTTAAAATTACGGTAAGTTGGAAGAAAGGAAGGCAAAACCATGAGGGCTTTTTCCAGGACGGATATGGGGAGAAGACGTGAAATGAACCAGGATTATTTATATACCTCCGAGACGCCGGTTGGAAATCTGCCGAATCTGTATGTGTTAGCAGATGGTATGGGAGGGCATAATGCAGGAGATTATGCTTCGCGGTATACAGCGGAGACGATTGTGCAGTCCGTACAGGTAAACCTGCAGACGTCGCCTATCGTGATTTTGCGCGAAGCCATATGGAAGGCGAACCAGGCGGTGGTTGAGAAGTCAAGGACGGATATTGATTTAGAAGGGATGGGGACTACTGTTGTGGCGGCAACCGTCGATGGCAGGGAATTGTGTGTGGCTAATGTAGGGGACAGCCGGCTATATATCGCTGGGGATTGTTTGAAGCAGATTACAAAAGACCACTCTTATGTACAGGAAATGGTGCGCAGGGGAGAACTGAGGCCGGAAATTGCAAGGATTCATCCAGACCGCAACATAATTACGCGCGCTGTAGGCGGTGGGCCGGAAATTGACGTTGATTTCTTTGAAGTGGAACTGAAGGAGAATGAGAGGATTTTGATGTGTTCTGATGGATTGACAGATATGCTTGAGGACAGGGAAATTTTAGAAATCATAAGGGCTGGGACAGACAGCGCCATCATTGTTGATACGCTGGTCGACATGGCAAACCAATATGGAGGCAATGACAATATCACAGTTATTTTGACAGAACCGTTTATGTGGTAAGATATTGGAGGTAAGAATGTTAAAAGAGGGAACCTATATTGCAGATAGATATGAGATAGTTGGGCGGGTCGGAACCGGCGGCATGGCGGACGTCTATAAGGCAAAAGACCATACGCTGGGGCGATTTGTGGGGATTAAGGTGCTCAAGCAGGAATTCTCCGAGGATGTGAATTTTGTGACAAAGTTCCGCACGGAGGCACAGTCTGCGGCAGGCCTGGAGCATCCGAATATTGTGAATATATATGACGTAGGCAGTGAAAATGCGATCCATTATATTGTCATGGAATATGTGGAAGGGATTACCTTAAAGACTTATATAGAAAAAAAGGGGCAGCTTTCCTTCAAAGAAGCGGTGAGCATAGCCATCCAGGTGGGAAGGGGGATTGAGTCTGCGCATAACAAGCACATCATCCACCGTGACATTAAGCCGCAGAATATCATTATTTCCACAGAAGGCAAGGTGAAAGTGACTGATTTTGGCATTGCGCGGGCAGCCAGCAGCAATACCATCAATTCCGATGTGATGGGTTCGGTTCATTATGCGTCCCCGGAGCAGGCGCGCAATGGTTTTGTGGATGGCAAGAGCGATATCTATTCGCTGGGGATTGTCATGTATGAGATGGTAACCGGGAGGGTGCCGTTTGATGGGGAATCCACGGTGGCGATTGCGATCCAGCATTTGCAGGAAGAGATGATAAGGCCCAGCGCCTATGCGCCCGACCTGCCAATCAGCCTTGAGAAGATTATCATAAAGTGTACGCAGAAAAGCCCGGACAGGCGGTATGACAGCATAGGGGACCTCCTGATTGATTTGAAAAAGGCGTTAATCAGCCCCAATGAGGATTTTGTGGTGATGGTCCCGATCGGGCAGCAGGATAAGACCAAGGTAATGAGACAGGAAGAAGTGGAGAGCATCAAGGAACAGACACGGAACATGTATTATGAAGACGCCGCTGAAGAGCCGGGGGAGGAGGAAGAAGAGGACGAGGAAGAAGAGGACGATGACAGCGGGTTTTTAAACCCTAAGATGGAAAAAGCTGTGACGATTATGGGCATTGTGGCAGCGGTCATTATAGTCGCTATTATTGTATATATTGTGGGCAGCTTCCTGGGGCTGTTCCGTTTTGGAGGAAATGATAAAAAGGAAGAGGTGAAGCAGGAAGAAGTGGAGGATGATAAGGAGGATGAAACAGAGCCGGAGGAAACCTCCGATACAGTAGAAATGATCGATTTGAAAGGCAAGACTTACGATGAGGCAATGCAGGCCTTGAACAGTATTGGGCTTGGCATAAAAAGAGGCGGGGAGGAATCCTCTGATACCTATGCACAGGGCCAGATTGTCGGACAGAGCGTTGAGGCGGGGACCCAGGTGGAGAAGAACACGACCATCCTCGTCACGATTAGCAGCGGCGTGGGGGAAGTTGACGTGCCAAACGTGGTAGGGCTTGATAAAGACGCTGCGGAAGCCAAGCTGGAGGAATATGGGTTCCTGGCAAGCACGAATTTTGAGTATAGCGAGTCCGTTGCCAACGGGATGGTAATCTCGCAGTCGCCGGAAGCCGGGGGCAAAGCGAAGAAAGGGGATACGGTCACCATCAATGTGAGCCGGGGCGTGGAGCCTATTGTGATGCCCAGCGTCCTCAACAAGCCGGAGGCTGATGCCCGTGCGGAATTGTCGAACCTGGGCTTGAATGTGACGACAACCTCGGATTACAGCAATGATGTGCCGGAGGGCAGCGTCATCAGCCAGAGCATCGTGGAAGGCAAGTCTGTGGAGAAGGGCGCGACGGTTACGCTGGTTATCAGCCTTGGCAGGAAGAGCACGTTCTACTCTTTGAATAATTATTCTATAAACAGGCTGCCGGAAATCCCTGCGGACGCCACCAGCATACAGGCGGTGATTACCTTATATAGGACGGAAGGCGAGGATGTAATTAATACCTGGACGGCTACTTCTTTCCCATATGCCATCAACCAGGGCAATATTGAGAACAGTTCCAGCGGATATATTATCATTGACTGGGAGTGGCATTATTTAGATGATGAGGGTGTGGACGTCGTTCAGACGGAGACGTCAGAGATTGATAATGTTACGTTTACGCAGAATTAAGGAAGCAGATGGGTATGCAGGGAAAGATTGTAAAAGGGATTGCCGGTTTCTATTATGTGCATGTGGCAGGAGAGGGAGTCTTTGAGTGTAAGCCCAAAGGGATTTTCCGCAAAGAGAAAATAAAACCGCTGGTGGGGGATAATGTTGAGCTGGAGGTCCTGGACGCCCGGGATATGACAGGCAATATCAGTAAGATAGCCCCCAGGAAAAATGAGCTTATCCGCCCGGCGGTGGCAAATATCGACCAGGCATTGGTGGTTTTTGCAGCAGATAAGCCGAAACCAAACTTTAACCTGCTGGACCGTTTTCTGGTTATGATGGGGCAGCGGCAAGTGGAGACAGTCATTTGCTTTAATAAGGCGGATCTTGTGGATTCAGAAGAGTTAAGCAGGCTGCGCGCAATCTATGGGTCCTGCGGGTATCGGGTTTTGTCGGCCAGCGCCAGGGAGCAAAAGGGATTAGCGGAAATCCATGGCGTCTTGTCCGGCAAGACAACGACCGTCGCAGGTCCTTCCGGCGTGGGCAAATCGTCCCTGATTAATTTACTTTCACCGGAAGCAGATATGGAGACGGGGGAACTGAGCGGGAAAATTGCCAGGGGCAAGCATACGACCCGCCATTCCCAGCTTTTGTATATTGACAAAGGGACTTATATCGTGGATACGCCTGGGTTTAGCTCCCTGTACTTAATGGATATGGGGCAGGATGAGCTGAAAGGTTATTTCCGGGAATTTGCGCCGTATGAGCCTCTTTGCCGTTTTCAGGGATGCCTCCATATCCATGAGCCAGGGTGCAAGGTTAAGGAGGCATTAATGGAAGGCAAGATCAGTTCTGTGCGGTATGAGGATTATATATTGCTTTATGAAGAATTAAAAAACGTCGGAAAAAAAGGAGGAGGAAAATGAACTGTTTATCACCATCAATTTTAGCAGCGGATATTTCCTGTTTGGGGGAACAGATCAAGACGATTGATGAGGCGGGCGCGCAGTATGTACATATTGATATCATGGATGGACATTTCGTGCCTACGCTTTCTTTTGGCACGCCGGTGATAAAGTCAATCCGGGGGATAACGGAGCGGATTTTTGACGTGCACTTGATGATGGATGAGCCAATCCATTTAATTGATGAGATGGTTGGCTGCGGCGCCGATATCATTACGGTCCATGCGGAGGCATGCACCCATCTTGACCGCACCATCGAAAAGATTAAGGAGAACGGGGTGCTCGCATCTGTGGCGCTCAACCCGGCAACGGATTTGAGTTGTCTCCATTATATCCTCCCTAAGCTTGACATGGTGCTCCTTATGACGGTAAACCCAGGATATGGCGGGCAGAAGTATATCCCGTACCTGACAGATAAAATACGTGATTTGCGGCAAATTGTGGAGAAGCGCAATTTAAAGACGGATATTGAGGTGGACGGCGGCGTCACCTTGGATAATGTGCGGGGTATCCTGGATGCCGGGGCCAATATCATTGTTGCCGGCTCTGCGGTATTCCATGGGGACGTCAGGGGCAATGTTGAGAAGTTCCTTAAAATTATGTAAGATACCGTAGCTTTCATTTTTGTTGCACGGGAGGGAATAGAGGGAAAGAGATGCAGTCATTGATTATTAGCGGCGGCAGCCTGGATATGGAATTTGCCTGCTCGTACATAAGTAAATATTCTTTTGGCTGCACGATTGCGGCAGACAGGGGGATGGATTTTTTCTATAAAAAGAATATAACGCCGGATTATGTAGTGGGTGATTTTGATTCGGCAGACCCGGAAGTATTGCAGTATTTCCGGAATTTGGAGGAAGGGAGCCGGCCTGTGGTCATGCAGTTCCAGCCCCAAAAGGATGAGACGGACACGGAGCTTGCTATGCGCATTGCAATTGAGCGCGGCAGCGACGTCATCCACCTTTTGGGGGGCATGGGAAGCCGTGTGGACCATATGCTGGGCAACCTCCATCTTTTAGGGAATGCCATGGAAAAAGGAGTGGAATGCAGGATGGTGGATGCGAGCAATCGCATCCGCATGGTTTGTCGGGGGATAACGATTAAGAGGGAGGAGCAGTTTGGCAGGTATGTGTCGCTGTTTCCTTTTACGCCACAGGTCAGGGGGCTGACGCTGACAGGCTTTCAGTACCCATTGGAGGATTATACATTAGAGTGTTACCATTCCCTCGGCGTCAGCAATGAGATTATCGCCCAGGAGGCAGAAATTTCATTTAAAGAGGGCGTATTGGTTGTCGTGGAGGCAAAAGATTAATCCCTCCATGGCAGGCGCGAAGGATATATGAAAATTAATCAACATAATATACAAGGAATCAGAGGAGTAAGAAATGGATAAAATGCGGATGTTTGTCAAGGCAATTTACGCGGGCTTTATGATAGGGATAGGCGGGATTATTTATCTGTCGCTCGACAATCGGGTCATAGGTTCCCTGTTGTTCAGCTTCGGGCTATCAACGATTGTCGTGCAGGGGTTTAACTTATATACGGGCAAGATTGGTTTCGTCAGGGAGTGGAAGGAGCTGCCGGATATGCTGCTTATCCTGTTGGGGAATTACGTGGGGGCATTCATCCCGGCAGTGATGGCGAATGCTGCGCATATGGATATCAGCAGTGTGGAATTGGTACATAAAAAGTTGGACAACACTCCTTTGCATATATTTTTGTTATCGATGTTTTGCGGCGTATTGATGTATTTGGCTATTGACAGCTATGGCAAAACGAAAAATATTGTCTTTGTGGTTGCGCCTGTGATGATATTTATGTTGTCTGGCTTTGAGCATTCGATTGCAAATATGTTTTATTTCCATTTGGCAGGTGCATATAGCCTGAAAGCTTTGCTCTATCTTTTGGTGATGGCTGCAGGAAACGGGGTAGGGGCGAAAGTATTTGGGCTGATGCTGAAAGAATAAAAAGGAGGCTGGATATGAAACAGAAAATTACCAACAGATACTTGGCGCCGTTCCTTTGCATGATGCTTGCCTTTGTAATGCTGGTGGCTGCGGCGGGCTGCGGCAAGAAGGAGGCTGCTTCTGATGCCGGGACGGCGGAAGGCGTAAAGGTGGAAGGAAATGTCTTAGGCGAAGGCGACACGCAGTTTATGTTTACTGTGGTGGACGGGAAAGGCAATGAGACGGGATTTGAGATCCACACAGATAAGAAGACGGTAGGGGAGGCGCTTTTGGACGTCGGATTGATAGCCGGTGAGCAAGGCGACTATGGGCTTTATGTTAAGACGGTCAATGGGCTTACCATGGATTTTGAGAAGGATGGCGCCTACTGGGCATTTTATGTGGATGGGCAATATGCAAACCAGGGCGTCGATTCCACAGAGATAGAAGAGGGGGTTTCGTACTCCTTTAAAGTTGAAAAGCAATGAAGCTGACAGTGAAAGAGATTGCTGTTTTTGGGATGCTGGGGGGCGTGATGTATGCTTCGAAGATGGTTATGGAGCTTTTGCCAAATGTGCACCTGCTTGGCGTGTTTATCGTCGCTTTTACTGTTGTCTATAGGCAAAAAGCTTTATACATTATCTATACGTATGTGTTTTTGAACGGCATTTTCAGCGGCTTTGCTGCCTGGTGGGTCCCATATTTGTATGTGTGGGCCATCCTGTGGGGAGCTGTTATGCTGCTTCCAAAAGATATGCCCAGGAAAGCGCGGCCTGTCGTCTATATGGCAGTCTGCGCCGCGCATGGCTTTTTATTTGGGACGTTGTATGCGCCAGCGCAGGCCATTCTTTTCGGGCTGAGCTTCCAGGGGATGGTGGCATGGATTATTGCCGGCCTGCCTTGGGACTGTATGCATGGGATCAGCAATTTCTTTTGCGGCATATTGATTATGCCGCTCGTCTATGTACTGCGGCTTGCAGAGCGCAATACAGAAAATTCGTAAATAAATTAATATCTGGCAGGGTCCCATGTGCCAGAGGTGGGGTTACAGAAAAATGAGGAGAGATGCAGGGAAAAGGAGAGTGTATCAGTGCTGACGCAATTTTCAAGGACGGAGCTGTTATTAGGGGAAAAGGCTATGGAGAGGCTGTCCCATGCGAGGGTGGCGGTTTTTGGCATTGGCGGCGTGGGCGGCTATGTATGCGAAGCCCTTGTACGCAGCGGCATTGGGGCGTTTGACCTAATTGATCATGACAAGGTCTGCCTGACGAATTTAAACCGGCAGATTATCGCCACGCATCAGACAATTGGCAGATATAAAACGGACGTGATGAAGGAGCGGATGCTATCTATCAACCCGCAGGCAGATATCCGGCTCCACCGATGTTTTTTCCTGCCGGAGCGTGCCAAAGAGTTTCCGTTTGCGGAGTACGATTATATCGTGGATGCCGTGGACACGGTTACGGCGAAAATTGGGCTTGTGATGCAGGCGCAGGAATATGGTATCCCCATGATCAGCAGCATGGGGGCGGGCAATAAATTAGACGGCAGCCGTTTTCAGGTTGCCGATATTTATAAGACGAAAGTCTGCCCATTGGCAAAAGTTATGCGCAGGGAATTAAAAAAGCGCGGGGTGGAAAAACTAAAGGTGGTTTATTCGGAGGAGCAGCCGGTTACGCCGCAAGAGGGAGGGCAAAGGACTCCGGGGAGCGTATCGTTTGTGCCATCCGTGGCAGGATTGATTCTTGCTGGTGAGGTTGTACTTGACCTAAGGAGGGAGCATTGGCATGAGGGGGGACCATTGGCATGAGGGGGGACCCAACGAAGTTGGGGAGAGTCCTGATGCCTCTTGCAGGAGCCAAAGAAGTAGAATTGGGGAGAGTCCTGATGCCTCTTGCAGGAGCCAGAGAAGTAGAATTGGGGAGAGTCCTGATGCCTCTTGCAGGAGCCAAAGAAGTAACTTGACCTAAGGAGGTTTACTATGAGGCAGCCGACAAAGCAGCAGTTGGAAAAGTTAGAGGGTTTGAAAAATTATTTGAGGAGCCTGCATTCTGTGGCAGTGGCATTTTCTGGCGGGGTTGACTCCACATTCCTTTTAAAGGTTGCGGCAGACGTCTTGGGGGAAAGGGCAATTGCGGTGACACTTGATTCCCCGTTTTTCCCGGCGCGGGAATCTGATGAGGCTAAGGATTTTTGCAGGGCGCAGGGAATCCGGCAATTTGTATGCGAGCGGAACGTATTGGAGGTTGCCCAGGTTGCGCGAAATCCTAAGGACCGTTGTTATTACTGTAAGCAAGAGATTTTTCGTCAGATTTGTGCCATTGCACAGGAGCAGGGGATGGATTATGTTATAGAAGGCTCTAATACGGATGATGGCGGCGATTACCGTCCGGGGCTGCGTGCTGTAAAGGAGCTTGGCGTTTTAAGCCCGCTGAAAAAGAGCCAATTGTCAAAAGCAGATATCCGTGCCTTGTCCCAACATTTAGGGCTGCCTACCTGGGAGAAGCCGTCTTTTGCCTGCCTGGCGTCCCGTTTCGCCTATGGGGAGACGATTACCGAGGAGAAGCTAAAGATGGTGGAGAAGGCGGAGCAGCTTTTATTTGACTTAGGGTTTCGCCAATTCCGCGTGCGCATCCATGGCAGGATGGCAAGGATTGAAGTGGAGCCGTGGGAGTTTGCGAAGGTGATGGAAGACACAGCCAGAAAAGAGATAACGGAGAAATTCAGGGAGTATGGGTTTTCCTATACGTCATTGGATTTATGCGGATACCGGATGGGGAGCATGAATGAAGGATTGGCAGGTGTCGCGAAGCGGCGCGTGCCGATACCGAATAAAAAGGAGGAAGGCAAATGCGAAGCATTTTAAGGGATGCCTTCCGACGAATTGGCAGGTGTCGCGAAGCGGCGCGTGCCGATACTGCATAAAAAGGAGGAAAACATAATGTCAAACCAAGTATTGGAAGTAATGAAAAGCAGAAGCTCAGCCAGGGCATACAGCGAGGTGAAGCCGACAAAGGAGGAACTCGATATTATTTTAGAGGCCGGATTGCAGGCCCCGACCGGCATGAACCGGCAGGAAATAAGGTTTTCGGTAGTAAATGGCGATAACCCAATCCTGGAAGAACTGGACGAGGAAAAGAGGAAACTGCGCGGACAGGAAAAGCAGCCCCATAACTTCTATTATGAAGCTCCGCTGCTGATTTTCCTCAGCGCAGAGGATGGGTTTAAATGGAGCAAGGTAGACGCTGGGATAGCAGTGCAGAACATGGCGTTGGCTGCGGAAAGCCTTGGCCTTGGCTCTTTAATTATCGGCTGTGTCTATGACGCGTTGCATGGTGAGAAAAAGGGATATTTTTCACAGGCGCTTCAGATACCGGAAGGTTATTCGTTCGAGATTGCTTTGGCGGTCGGGCATAAGCTGGATGACAAAAAACCGCACGAATACGATGCAGGAAAACAGGTGACGGTATTGTAAGGCATAAAGATGGCAATGAACGTTCACAGCCCGGAATGCATATGATAAGGCAAATGTTGGTAAGGAATGTGATTATGTATTTAGATAGCAGATGCAATTGTAACTGTATGCCCAAAGACGATGCGGCGTTCCCTCCTCAGCATCAGAACAGGCAGCCGGGGTTTGAATATGTCATGAACCCGCAGCCTGTCTCTGAATGTGGGAGGATTTGCCGTAAACTCGAGCATAAGGTGGCTTTGGTTACAGGGGGTGACAGTGGGATAGGCCGGGCTGTCGCTTATGATTTTGTCAAAGAAGGGGCTTGTGTTGCCATTGTCTATTATGATGAGGAATTGGATGCGAGGGAGACTGCGGAACGCATAAGGGAACTGGGCGGCGAGTCACTGCTCATACGCGGGGATTTAAAGGACAAAAGTTTTGCCAGGCACTGTGTAGACAAAACGATAAGCCGTTTTGGGAGGCTGGACATATTGGTGAATAACCATGCAGTCCAGTTTGTCCAGCGCAGCATACTGGATATCTCCCAGGAACAGTTGGAATGTACCTTTCAGACAAACGTATTTTCTTATTTCTATCTGATCCAGTGTGCGCTGCCGCATATGGGGGAGGGCAGCAGCATTATCAATACCACGTCTGTGACCGCTTACCAGGGGAACAAAGACTTGATAGATTACAGCTCTGCAAAAGGCGCAATCGTGGCATTGACGCGCTCATTGTCGCTGTCGCTTGCAGGCAAAGGGATTAGGGTAAATGGGGTTGCGCCTGGCCCGATATGGACACCATTGATTCCGGCGTCTTATTCCGCCAAGGAAGTTGCCACGTTCGGCAAGAAAACTTCCCATGTCCCGATGGACAGGGCAGGGCAGCCGTGTGAAGTTTCGCCCTGTTATGTATTCCTTGCCTCTGAGGATTCCAGTTATATGACCGGGCAGGTGCTCCATCCCAATGGCGGTACAATCGTAGGCTCTTGAGAAACGGCTAAAGCCTGGAATTATGGGCCCTTCTATGGTGGTTTATTAATTACCATAGAAAGGCTCATGTCTCGCATACTGGAAGTTATTTATATAATTTCATATATAAAAGCGGATATGGGCTTCCTTGTTCATCACATTCGGTTCTTTTATAGACTTCAAAGCCCATATGTTCATAAAAACTTTTTGCAAGAAGATTTTGTTCATTAACTGCTAAATCATTTACCAAATATTTTTCAATTCCGTATTCTAGCAAATCTTTGCCTAATCCTTTTCCCCTTTCTTCGTGAGAAATAAAGAGCATTTCAAGATGTTGTCCTATAATCCCCATAAAACCAACAGGAATTTGATCTCCGTTTTCTGCAATGATTAAAAAAGGTATTTCTTTTAATGCTTGTGGTACATACTTCTTAATTCTTTCTATTTCATCCTCTGATAAAAAGAAGTGTGTTGCTTTTACAGAACTTTCCCATACTTTTAGTAATTGTTCTATCAATGGTGTTGTTCTGTCCTTTACTTCTATAATTTCCAAATTATCTTCCTCCATAGTTGCTGATTTTTTTTATATGCAACTTCCTAATAACTGACAATTGTTTGATTCAATAGCAATTTTACTTTCTGTTTGGCTTTCTTTTGATTCTCAACAGTTTAATGAAGTCATTAAACAATGAGGTATCCACTGGCTCAAACATGATCCATTTCCCATCATGGTAAGTTTGGGCTTTGTCATATATTTCTTGGACTTCCTTCCCATAATTTTCTCTATCTGACTCAAATTTTAACCGTTCGTTTTTCCCCAAAATAACCATAAAACCCACACAGTTTTCCCTTGCATATAATGCACACAGCGTTTTACTACCCCGACGATATTTATATTCATATTTCCATGTTTTGCCGCCTTTGTCCCACAAACAGTCCATGTCATAGTTTCCATCAATTAAAGCACATAACTTTTTCCATACATCATATAAAGATTTTCCAACTAAAGCCGTCATTTCTTCTTCGTTAGGTATGGCGTCAAGCATATTAAGCCCTCCTATTATAACTCCTGATTTTCTAGTCAAATTCCTTTCTCCAAGTATACACGAAATTATAAGTTCTTTCAATTCCACGAAATGCTTTTGTTTAAGTTTTAACGGCGCTCCCACATATATTGTCGATATGGGAAAACCATAGAGCCAAAGGCGGCTTTGCCCCTCTTATTTTTTCGGAGGGTTCAATTAGCCCTCCAGACGAAAGGGCGATGCAACAAGTTCAATTCATCAGTGTTCATAGAATCTCCACCTTTCGGAAAATTTTATATTTTCTGGAAAGCGTTTTCTTTTTTGCAAAAAAATAATGCTGTTATATATCCCAAAGATATGCATCAGCATTTGGGGTTTATGTTGACATAAAATTTGGCAGGCGGTAAAATATGGCTGGGACATGAAATTACAGATTCAGTTGCACATAGGAGAACAGGGCTGGACAATAAGAGAATGAAGAAATGCTATGTTTATATGTTGTGCTAAACATGGGGGATTGGTTGGGACAATGAACGTACAGTCGAGTGTGTCGTGTTGATGCCGAAGTTTAGTTGGAGGTGCATATTATTGATCAAACATATCATTTTTGACTGCTTTGGTACATTAATCGACACTGGAAACAACTCAATAAAAGCGGTTGAACAAATACTTTTTAATGTCGGCGCCAATGTAGATGCCAAGGAGTTTTATAAAGATTGGAAAGCAAATAAAAGACAGAAGATGAACACTTCAGTATTTTTGAATGAAAAAACACTATTTGAAGTTAGTCTGTCCGAAACATTTTCGAAATATGGTATTACAGCGGACGCGTCAAAAGAGGTAAAACCGATGATTAGCTCCTTGTTTGCGGAGAGATTTGTTTTTTCGGATGTTCATGAAGCATTAACAAAGCTTGCAAAGGAAAATGTAGACTTTGCTATCGGATCAACTACAGATACGGATTCATTGCTTTATTATCTTAAATTGAACCAGCTTTCCTTCTCACATATTTACACATCAGAAAATATGCAGACCTATAAACCGGACGTAAAATTTTATGATACAATTCTGCACAGAAGCGGTTGGTTGGCAGAGGAATGTTTGTTTGTGGGTGACAGCTATATAGATGATGTATTCGGACCTCAAAAGCTTGGAATAAAAACGGCACTTTTGGACCGTAAGGCTCTTTATAAAGGAGCTGGACTCGCCCCTCAGCCGGATTTTGTGATTCATTCACTCCTTGAATTGTTAAAGGTTATGGCAACTGTGTCGCTAAAAATACAGTAAAGTTGTTTGAGGTGTTCCCGCAAGCCAAGCCTAAATCTAATAAATATATTGATGTGGAATTGGAGATGGAGGAGCTGATTTTTGCTGCGTTTTAACGCAGGATTTCCTTTCAAAAACCGTGCGCATCCCCCGGAGGGCCTATAGCAAACGACAATTATTTTTGTCGTTTACTTATAGATAGAGAAAGTAATTGAGTTGTGATATGGACTTATGGGCCTTTATATGGTAGTATATATTTACTGCATTCAGGCTCTTTTCTTTACACGAAGAAAGAAATGGGAAAATAGGCATTACCATGAATCTGTATGTCCATGTGACAGATGGTGAATAGGCAAAGGGAATACAGGATATGGGGAAAATGCGCAAAATCATCGAAAATTGGTACTCGGAGTGGTACTTGAAGAAATATAGGATTACAAAAGGTGCCTATTTTAAGGCATTTTTAAGGAGGAATATAGAAAATGAAACTAGGCATCGTTGTTTTACTGACGATTTCATGTAATTCTATATAACTCCATGAATTGCTATAAAGTAGCATGAATAAAGGGTTTGCAGGAAACTCAAAGTGTATGAAACACCATATAATTCTATGTAGTTCAATAGATGAATGGTGCGGTAAAAGAGTTTGGCACAAAATAGAATATTTGGACATCTGAATAAGTCCATTATCAATTATAGAAATATGATTGATGGTGGGCTTATTTTAGTGCCTGAATATATTTAGTGAGGAAATGGACATGAACTTGTCGAAAACGGCTGTATGAGTCTCACAGAGCATCAGGAGGGCAATCTATAAGCGCATATACATTACTAATTGAAAAGCGCATTTCATTGACAAAATGGCAGAAAGGAGAAACAAAAACAATGGCAAGAGTAAAAGGAACTAAAGCATTGTCAGCTTATAAAATGGCAAAACGCATATTCAACAGGGAAGATAATATTTACGACAAGAAAGTAATTACAAAGCAGTTGATTACAAGTATTCTACTTATGTATATGGACGAATGCCGGAAAGCATTAGCCGAAGGAGAGCGTATAGAAATATCAAAGGTTGGTTCAATAATACCAGAGGTAAAAGTCCATGAAGGAAATTTTAATCTTCCAATGTGCAATAAAGACGGCGGCAATCCACCATATACAAAACTAAAGATAACACGCAATAATCTCTTACGTGACACCATGAACAGAAATTTGCTTAGCAATATTGAAAGCGGTATCTATGGATTGGACAAATTACCATTCAGCAGACAGCAGATGGATATTTTAAAGAAAAGCGGATATATACCAGCAGATGCAAAAATTGAAAATGGAGATGATGAATAATGGCAAAGCATATTAGTAACATGGATCAGCTACAAGCGGCACTTATGCCGACTATGATAAAAATGGTAGACAAACTGGCAGAACGAGTATACGAAACATTGAATTATTTTCTACAGCAATACTATAACAGTTATGATCCGAAATCTTACAGGCGACAATATGATTTCCTCCGATCGGCAGTGAAAGTTGAACCTAAAGTAAAAGGAAGTAAGGTTACTGCATCAGTATTTATTGATACTGAATCTATGGATAATTATTACAATGCAACTGGTTATCAGGTTGCATCATGGGCAAATCAGGGCTTACATGGTGGATTAAACACGAATAGTAAAACCCCTCACGTTTGGGATGATACAATGCGTGAGACGGTAGAAAATGGAGAACTTTTAAAACTGGCAGTTGAATATTTAAGAAGCAAAGGCTTTTCTGTAAGAGCGTAGCGGAGGATTGTATGAAAATATATGTGGACAATGCACCAGAGAATTGTAATAACTGTATTTTTAGGGAGAATATGAGCAAGCATTGGGACTTGAATGATTATTGTTTTTTGAATAAAAAAAGTACAAGCAGGATTATTATGGATAAGGATTGTCCATTAGAGGAATTGGAGGAAAAAGATACATAGTGAAATTAAATGAACGAGTAGCAATTATTACAGAAGAAAATATAAGCAGATTATCACATTTATATGGGGAAATAGATATTGACGATTTATCCAGAATTGTAAATAATCATTTGAAGGTTGCTATTGATGAGATTGAAGAAGATTATATGTGGAAGGAGCGTGGAAATTTAGATATAATACAAATGAATACGAATATTGTATTAACGGATAAAGAAGGAAAAGCTATTGATGTAAAAGTTCCAGAACCAGAATATATGTGTGAAATATTTGGAAAAATATAAGCATTTTACTACTGTATAGGGTGCGATGACAAAAACTGAAATTCAAGAAATTCTAATAACTATCAACCGTTTTGATTGTCCAAATCTGGACAGTGAGATTCCAATAATAAAAGATGAAAACTGAATATTTGAAAATATGAATGATATAAGGGGATCATTCGCCAATTTTGGCGAGTGGTCTTTTTGGAATACAAAAAAATAAAACTTAACATTTCTGAAATCTTACTAATCAAGTTAGACATATGAAAAATTTTGTTAAATCTAAATATTTCTTGAATTTCTGGTAAT
>CATLBW010000059.1 GCA_949879775.1 uncultured Lachnospiraceae bacterium | reverse complement strand
CATACCGGCATATGTCTTATTACGGGTGTTCGGTTTTGTGCAAAACCTGATGATCCACTACATGTTGCTGGCGTTTGCCAGATACTGCTGCAAATCCAAATTTGCCCCTTATATAGGCGTGTACATGTATG
Source organism: uncultured Lachnospiraceae bacterium (assembly GCA_949879775.1). Taxonomy (GTDB): domain Bacteria; phylum Bacillota; class Clostridia; order Lachnospirales; family Lachnospiraceae; genus Petralouisia. Next base: position 19,090 of record CATLBW010000059.1, on the reverse strand, counting down.
TATTTCTGGGAATTTTTGTGGAGAATACATTTCTCAGGTATTTCAGTGCGCTGCCGCAGGAGTTTGGCATGATTTTCATCTTGCCTTCCATATATTACCTGTTTGCATTTTTTAAGAAGAAGGAGGGGAAATCAAAGGAGCAAGAGGAGCAGGAAGAAGAGGAGCTTCCGCCGTTGAGTGAAGAGAGCATCATAAGGATTGAGGAGCGGGGAATCGTCAAGGTTAGCATGGGCTCGCAAAGGGAAGAAGTCGTAGAGAAAGCGGGGAGGGGCAGCAAAAACAGGAGATTTGGCAAAGCGGGGAACCCCAAAAAGCCTAAGAAGCCTTTACAAGGGAAGATGAGGGCATTAACAAAGAGCGAGGGCTTTTGGTATCTGGCGGGGTTTGCCATCAGTTTTGGCATGACGCTTTCCGCGCATTTTTATGATACGATGATTGCCGGGCTTTTATGTATTGGCGTTGCTTGTGGGTATTGCTTCCGTCTGTTCCGCCCCAGGTATTTCGGTAAGGTCTTGCTGACGGGCATTCTATCTATTTTGATTGCCATACTGCCTATGTTGGTTGCCTTTGCGATGGGGACGCCGCTGCAAGGCTCCTTGGGCTGGGGCATGAGAGTAATTTCAGGAGAGAACAGCCAGGAAGCTGTACAGGCTATTCCCAGTGAGGGGGCTTCTGCGGATGATGGCGGCGCGATGGGTGCGGCTGAGGGGATTGCGCAGGATGGGCAGTCGTTGGGGACGGAGGAGGACGGAAACGATAAGGCAGGGGGCCAAGTGTCTGCCAAAGCGCGCAAGCCTTTTTTGCAAAAGGTTATCTCTAAGCTGAGAGCGGCGTATTCCGGTTTCTGGGAGACGGTAAGGATTTATCTTATTATGGACATCTATCCTTTATTCCAGCGCTTGATTGTGGGGGCGATTGTCCTGCTGGCAATGTTGTCTTTGCTGTTCTTTGCGGTGCGTCAGACCGACTATGGGGCAATATGCCTTTCTGTCTCTGCGGGGATGGCGGCGCTTTCTGTTTTGCAGGCGTCTTCCAAATTGGGGCTGCCTACGCTTATGGATGCAACCAGGGCGAGCATTTTCTACGCCTATGTCCTTGCAGCGGCATGGAGCTTGTGTGCGGATGGGGTTTTGCAGCTCATCCTGGGGTGGTTTAAGCGTAAGTGGATTTTACATAGCGTCTCCCTGGCAGCGCTGGCGGCGATAGTGGCTGTATGCAGCCAGGCGGGGCTTATCCGCACGCCGCGGGACACGGCGGCGCGGCAGACAAATGATGCGATTGTCTGCCTGACAAATATTATGCGTGACAATGAGGACTTTACCTGGACGATATGTTCTGCTGATGACGAATTGCGTATGGGGGAGGATTATGGCTACCATCATGAGGTGCATACATTCCTCAAAGATTTGGAGATGAAGGGAAGGGTGCATTCCATTACAATCCCCACTTCAAAGGTTTACTTTTTTATAGAGAAAGTACCGGTTATGTACGGCGTGGCGTACAGGGGCGTTGAAGAAAGGATATCAAAGGCATATGCAAAAGAGCCTTTGCCGGTCGGCTCTGGGATCACTATGTACGAGGGTGTGAACCGGCTGATTGAGATGTCCAAGTTATATGAATGGGCGCAGGAGTTTGCAAAATATTATCCCAATGATGTGAAAGTGTATTATGAGTCGGATAATTTTGTGTGTTATTGTGTGGAACAGGATTTATACCGCCCATTTAACTTTGACATTGATATAGAATAAATAACAGTGTAGTGTTGGAGGATTTCATATGGTATCCCGTAGAAACTTTTTTTCCATCACGCTGATTACGCTGGTGGTAGTGTTTATGTTTCAGGTTCCCGAGATTATCAAGAACCAGGTAAATGATTATGGGCATAATGAATACGAGGAATCGGCGGACAGCGCATTTACCGCGCAGTCTGTTTGCGTGCCGTCGGAGATGGAAGCTATAAAGCAAGGCAGGTTTGTGGTCTATATTGGGGATAAAAATGACAGCTCCGTAGGCGGTATGGTAAGGCAATGGTGCCTCTATACGAAACGTTGCCTCAAAAGCTATAAGTCCATCAGGAAATATAAGCCGAAAGCAGGGAATTTGCCGGAAGCGATATTGATAGATTCTGCTTATCTGGATTTGGACAAGGATATTTCTGTGTTGTCAGGCTACACAGAGATGGGCGTGCATTTGATATTCTGTAACCTGCCGGATGTCAAAATGATTTCTAAGAACCCTGGGCTAAGGGAAATCCTGGGAATCAATGCGATTATCCGTGAGCAGATTACGGTAGAGGGCATTCGCCTTATGGACGGCTTTTTGCTGGGGGGGATTCGGGAATTTATCTTGGATGGGACAATGCAAAAGACGCAGCAGGACCTTAACCTTAAAATGCCCTGGTATCGCATATCCGGCGGCACAAAGATGTTTATGCATGGGATGATGGAAGACAAGGAAATGGAAAAGTACTATATGATGTCCGGCGGTAATTTGATTATGAAAAACCAAAACCTGCCAGCGGTAATATGGCGCAATAAATACCAAGAATCAATGGTGTTTTCCGTAAATGGCGACTATCTTTCCAGCAATGCCGGCCTTGGTATTTTAAGTTCCATGATGTTGGAAATGAAGGATTACGATATTTATCCGGTTATCAACGCGCAAAACCTGGTAGTTTTGGATTTCCCGGATTTGGCTGATGAAAATGAAACGGAGCTGATGGAACGGTATAGCCAGCCGTTAAAAGGAGTTTTACGTGATATTATATGGCCTGGGCTTGTGTCTGTGGCACAGCAGAATTCTAATAAAATGACGTGCATGGTTACGCCGCAGACGGATTATGCGGATAGTTTAGAGCCGGATGGGGAGCTGCTGACCTATTATATGAGGCTTTTCCGGGAACAGAATGTGGAGACTGGATTTTCTGGAAGCCATAGCCAGAAGGTTGATATTTCCGAAAAGCTGGATGCAGATATGGAGTTTTTTACTGAGGTTGTGCCGGATTATTCTATCCTTTCCTTGTATCAGGGGAATATGACGGATGAAGATGTGAAGGATGCCCTAAAGCGCAAGGAGTTTAGCGGGGTGCGTACCGTATTCAAGGATTATGATGGCTCTGCGCAGCTTGTATCTTTTGGGGACGATGGGGTTATCAGGCAGTATGGCATCTGCGATGGCTGCAGCCATACATTTTCTGAAGATTTGCGCATGTTGAGCATTCAGACGTCATTGGGTTATTCCAATATTCAAGTTGATATTAACCGGGTTGCATTTCCGACGAGCAAAGAGGATTCCTGGGAAAAACTGTCGAAGAAGTTCGCGGGCAACACCAATACGTATTGGGAACCGTTCCGTAAATTTCAAAAAACAACCCTTGCGGAGAGCGATATGCGTATCCGCAGGTTCCTTGCTTTGGATTATGAGCAGGAAAGGAAAGGGGATGAAATCTTTTTGCATATTTCCCATTTTGAGGAAGAAGCAAGCTTTATCCTCAGGACGCATGGTGAAAAGATAGAACGGGCCAAGGGAGCAGAGTTCGAGAAAATTGAGGATGGTGCGTACCTGATTACCGCGACAGATAGCGATGTGCGCCTGGAACTGGAAGAAGCCCAAGGCAGGTATTATTATTTAGAGGATAACAGGCAGTAAGAGGCACAGGTGCCTTTAGGCGGTTGGTTATGGTTAGGAGCATGGTGTAAATGGCAGGTTATTTGAAGGTTTGCATAGTTGCAGAAGGATGTTACCCATACGTGGTGGGCGGCGTATCCAGTTGGATACACAGCTTAATCAAGTCATTCCCGGAGACGGAATTCATATTGCTTACAATTGTGGCAAACCGCTCTTTTCGGGGAAAGTTTGTGTATGAGCTGCCGGAGAACCTGATACAGGTTCATGAACTTTACCTGGAGGATGATGACTGGTGCGATAACAGGAATAAGAGGTCCTTAAAGATGAATGACGCGGAATATAAGGCGTTCCGAAGCCTGGTGCTTAACCAGAAGATTGATTGGCCAACCTTATTTGAGTTTTTCCATAGGCCGGGATTATCGTTAAACGAGCTTCTGATGGGACCTGAATTCTTCCGGATTGTCATGGACTGTTATAACCTGAAATACAGCCAGGTGGTATTTTCTGATTTCCTGTGGACGATGCGCTCCATTTATCTGCCGTTATTCCATACGCTGATGATGGATGTGCCGAAAGCCGATTTGTACCATTGCGTGGCGACCGGGTATGCCGGGGTGTTGGGCAGCATGGCGAATTATTTCCACGGCAGCCGCCTGCTGATTTCAGAGCATGGCATTTACACGAGGGAGAGGGAAGAGGAATTAATCAAAGCTAAGTGGGTCAAAGGCATATACAAGAATATCTGGATTGAGCAGTTCCGGAAGATGTCTAAGCTGGCTTATGAAAAGGCGGATATTGTTACCAGCCTTTATGAACACGCACGGGAACTGCAGGTTGAGCTTGGGTGCCCCGAAAGCAAGACGGTAGTGACCCCGAACGGGATTAATATAGAAGGTTTTGACTGTTTGGCGCCTAAGACGGAGGAGGACGGGAAATATATCAATGTTGGGGCGGTGCTGAGAGTGACGCCCATTAAGGACGTAAAGACTATGATACAGGCGTTTGCCTATGCGAAAGCGAGGCAGCCGAAATTGAAGTTGTGGATTATGGGGCCTTATGACGAGGATCAGGAATATGCCGAAGAATGCTTTGAGTTGGTAGAAGCCATGCAGGTTAAGGATATTGTCTTCACAGGGAGGATTAATGTAAAGGATTACCTGGGGCGCATGGATATGACGATCCTTACCAGTATAAGCGAGGGGCAGCCTCTGACAATTTTAGAGGGGTACGCCGCCCATAAGCCGGTCATAGCTACGGATGTAGGTAACTGCCGTGGGCTGCTTTACGGCGAAGGAGACGATTTTGGGGAAGCTGGGATTCTCACCCATATCATGAATATTGAAGAGATTTCCCATGCTATTTTAGAGCTGGCAAATAATTCTGAGCGGCGAATGAGGATGGGGGAGAATGGATATCGGCGGCTGATGTCCAAATATAAGATTTCTGATATGAAGAAAACATATGATGAAATCTATACAAGCTTTGAAGACAGGCTTTTTGAAGGCGAGATGGAAGAAATGCCATTGGAGGCTATGGAGGAGCCAGCAGACGGCAGGATAGACGCTTACCCATTAACGCTCCAGGCGGACATAGAAGACGAGCCGCTGGATTCTTGGGCGGATATTGGGGACGAGCCGATAGAGAGCTGGGCGGATATAGAAGATGAGCCAGAAGAGAGCTGGGTGGATATAGAAGAGGGGCCAGAAGAGAGCTGGGCGGATATCGGGGACGAGCCGATAGAAAGCTGGGCGAAAACAGGAGATGAACCAATGGAAGGTTGGGCGAAAACAGGAGATGAACCAATGGAAGGTTGGGCGAAAACAGAAGATGAACCAATGGAAGGTTGGGCGGATATAGAAGATGAGCCAGAAGAAAGCTGGGCGGATATCAAAGATGAATCAATGGAAAGCTGGGCGGATGTCATTTTGTAAGTCAGGAAAGGCGTGGTTGTTGCGATGGCAGGGATTGGAGTAAGACTGAATCAGATTTTTGAAAAAAATACATTAGTATCAGATTTGATTGGATTTGGCTACAGTGCGGTTGTTACGGTGGCTCCGATGTTTTTAGTTATCGGCAATATTACCTTGATGGGGCAGGCGCTAAAGCTTTCCCAGGTATCTTATGCGCCGCGTGAGCTGTTGTCCTGCACCATCCTCTATATGTTTATCTTTTCGCTGCTGACAACGGCGCCCTTTGGTTCCGTATTGTCAAAATATATGTCAGATGTAATATTTGAGGAGCGGTTTGAAGATATCTTGCCTTGTTTTTATGTCGGCCTGTTTTTCAACGTTGTGTTGAGCAGCCTGTTTGGGATTCCTTTCTGCATCTATGAGGTATTGGTAGGAAAGGTGGGAGTATTGTATGTGCTGACCGGGTATTGCGGGTATATCGCCTGCGTGCTGGTATTTTATTCCATCAAGTACTTACAAATCTGTAAAGATTATAAGAAAATCACGGTTTTCTTCTTTGTAGGGATGGCATGGTCTTTCGTAATGTCCCTGATACTGGTGCATGTGTTCTCTGTCCCTGAGACAGACGCCATGTTGGTATCGCTCACATCAGGCTTCCTTTTGATTGCCTGTGAAGAGATTGCCATGGTGAAGCGGTATTTTAAAAAGAACAGCGGCAGATATCGCCGCGTATTTGAATATTTTAAAAGGTTATGGGCATTGGCCCTGACAGATATATTTTATACGGTAGGGCTTTTCGTGCACAATTTTGTATTTTGGACAACGGATATTAAGATGGTAGTGGCAAACAGTTTTTTGTGCGCGCCTGCCTACGATATGGCGACCTGCCTGGCAATGTTTACTAATATTTCCTCTACAGTTATTTTAATTTCCCGGCTGGAAATGCATTTCCGGGAGAAATATAAGGGGTATTCCGAGGCGGTAATCGGAGGAAGGGCAGTGGATATCCGCAACGCACAAAAGAGGATGTTCCGGCAGCTTGCAGCAGAGCTGATGAATTTGGTGCGCATTCAGTTTATCATATCTATCTGCATTTTCCTGATTTGTGTCGTTATGCTGCCGCAATACGGGTTTTCCGGGCTGGTGATGCAGATTTACCCATGTCTTGCCGCAGGGTATTTCATATTATTTTTGATGTATGCGTCCGTAATCTATCTGTTCTATTTTAATGATTTAGTGGGAGCCTTGCTTACGACCATTTTTTTTGCGGCGGCTACGTTTGGCATAAGCGTTTATGCTGCCGGGCTTTCTGAGTCGTGGTATGGGGTGGGCGTGGTTATTGGCTCCCTGTTGGGCTGGTGCATTGCATATATGAGGCTGCGTTGGGTGGAAAAGCACCTGGACGAGCATATATTCTGTGCGGGCAGCTTAATCGCATATGGGAAAGGGACAAGGCTTCCCTCTAAAGTATATGATGTGCGTGAAGCCGAAACAAAAGAAAGGATGGTGAAGGAGGAGTGATTGCGCAGGTTTTGTGTGTGGTAACGGTATTAGAGGGGGTAGCTTTGTTGATTGCAGATTTTATTTCTTTTGTTTATCAGAAAATAACCGTAGGGATAGAGTTGTGCTGGAGCGCGTTTGCTATTTTGCTTATCCTGTTGGGGGTAGTTCCGGGGCTGTCAGATTGGAGCAGGACGATTCCAATAGAGGCGGTTCCAGCGTTTTTGCTGATTAGCCTTGCCATTATTTTCAGTTTTTTTTATCTAAGCTGCGCGATATCACAGCTTTTGCGCAAGAACCAGGAGCTGGCTATGCATGTGTCGCTTTTAAACCAGGAGAATGAGATTATTTTACAGAAGTTAAAGGAAAGTTTGGCTAAAGAAGGAAAAGAATAAGATGAAGAAAGTTTTGTTTGTCATAAATACGTTGGGGCGTGCGGGGGCAGAGATGGCAATGCTCGAATTGATGCGTCAGTTTGGGCAGGAAGAATATGAGCTTTCCCTGTATGTAATCTTGGGGCAGGGGGAGCTGGTGCGTGAACTGCCGAAGCATGTAAAAGTCCTCAACCGTAGATACCGGGACACTTCCGTATTGTCGGAGCATGGGCGCCGCCATATACAAAAGACGGTCATCCGCAGCTTTTTTTCTCATGGCAGATGGTTCCATAAATTGCATTACTTGGCATCCGTAGCGTTTGAGATGAAAAAACGGCATAACTTTCAGTTTGATAAATTATGTTGGCGTATGCTTTCGGACGGCGGGGAGTACCCGCAGGAGGAATACGACCTTGCTATCGCCTATCTGGAGGGCGGGGCCACTTATTTTACAGCGGACCATGTGAAGGCAAGGAAGAAAGCGGCGTTTGTACATATTGATTATGGCAATGCTGGTTATTCCAAGAAGATGGACCAGGACTGCTACGCCAGTTTTGACAAGATATTCGCAGTCTCTGAGGAGGTGCGTACAAATTTTTTGCGCGTGTACCCGCAATGGGAAGAAAAGGTGGGCGTGTTCCATAATATAATTAACCGGGAGAGGATTTTGGAGCTTGCGGATTTGCCAGGGGGCTTTACAGATTCATATGATGGCATCCGTTTGCTGACCGTGGGCAGGCTCACTTATCAGAAAGCGTATGACGTGGCGGTGGAGGTTATGAAGAAAATAAAGGACGCCGGTTACCAGGCGCGTTGGTATGTGCTTGGGGAAGGCGACCAGCGGGAGGCTTTGGAAAAACAGATTAAAGCTCTGGGGTTGGAGCGTGACTTTAAACTGCTGGGGGCGGTGGACAATCCTTATCCTTATTACAAAGAGTGCGATATCTATGTCCATGCCACACGGTTTGAAGGGAAAAGCATTGCCATTCAGGAAGCGCAGGTTTTGGGGTGCGCCATTGTTGCTTCGGACTGCAATGGCAATCGGGAACAGATTGAAAATGGCGTTGACGGCGTGCTCTGTGGGTTTTCTTCTGTCGGGATTTCAGAAAGCATCATGTCCCTGATGGAAGATGCCGGGAAGCGGGAACGTCTTGGGACGGCGGCGGCCGGTAAGCAGATGGGGAATGAAAAGCAGATGCAGTTGTTGTTGGGGATGCTGGGTTAGAAGAAGAATGCCAACGGCCGCTGTCAGGAGTTATGGAGGAGGAAGGTTAGCGGAATGTACGGGAGAGGGCAAAAAGAAGTATTGATTATTATTCCGGCGTATAATGAAGAAAAGAATATCACAAAAGTCCTTGATAAGCTGGAGCAGCCGGAAATCCAAAAATTTGCGGATGTGCTTGTTATGAATGACGCCTCGAAAGACGCCACGAATTGGGTTGTCAAGTACAGGAAGCATACGCTTGTGACACATGTGTTTAACCTAGGTTATGGGAGCGCTTTGCAGCTTGGCTATAAATACGCAATTCGCCGGAACTACCAGTATGTCATTCAGATGGATGCGGATGGGCAGCATGACGTCTGCAATGTCGGGGAGATTTACCGGGAGCTTAAAAAGGAAGACGAGAGGGGGAGGACGCCTGATATCGTGCTGGCTTCCAGGTTTATGCCGGGCAGTTCAGATTTTGAGACGACTGCCTTTAAGAATTTCGCTTATCGGCTGTTCCGTTCTATGATAAGAATGGTTACCGGGCGCAAGATTGCTGACCCGACGACCGGGCTGCAGGGATTGAACCGCCGTACCGTGCTGTACTACTCACAGTATGGGCATTTTGATGATAAATACCCGGATGCTAATATGATTATGCAGATGCTGCTTCTGGGATTCCAGATACGTGAAATCCCGGCAGTGATGCATCCGCGTACCAGGGGCTTCAGCATGCATTCCGGGCTAAGGCCGGTCATATACATGTTCCGCATGTTTTTTTCCATATTATCCGTGGTGTTCCGTATCAAGGTATTTAAATTAGAAACTGAGGAAAAGATGTCAAATGAGCTTTATGAAAAGGAGAAAACAAACCCGGTTTGAGCTTGCGGATTTGCAGGAAAATACTTCTTATCTGCACAACCCATCCTGTGGCTGGTATCGGATTTATCCGTTTGAAATTGGACAGAAGCAAGATTTTGAGGAGCTATACTGGTGCCTGTGCGAGGAAGAGGGCTTAGCGCTTGTCCTTGTGGATATTGGGGAGTTCCGTGATGATGCGCTGACAGAGGATGCGCTTGGTAACCTTGCGCAAATTCTCCAATTCTTTGCCAAACATGGCAAAGAGATTATTTTGCGCGTTACTTATGACCGCAAGGGACGCGGCATGGAATGTGAACCCGATTTTGTGAAAACTGTCATAGGGCATATGCAGCAGTTAGGGGCGGTAATCAAAGGTTACCGGGAAAATATCCTGCTGGTGCAGGGAATCCTTGTCGGGAACTGGGGGGAGATGCATGGCTCGAAGTTTCTTTCTCAAGAACGGTTAAGGCAGTTAATGAATACCTGGCAGCAGGCGTTGGGCGGCATTCCCATAGCGGTGCGCACGCCGCAGCAGTGGAGGATGCTGCACCCGGTTGGCGCAGCGCCTGGCGAGGATAATATTGGTTTGTTCAATGACGGCATGTTTGGCTCTGCAGATGATCTTGGCACATATGGCTGGCAGGAGAAAGAAGAGGCAGGCTGGCGGGGGAAATGGCAGCGAGGGCAAGAGCTGGAATTTACAGGCAGGATAGGAAACGTTGTGCCTTATGGCGGGGAGGCGTTGGGCATTTCTGACGGGCGGCAGGGACAAGCGCCATCAAAAGTCCCCTGGGCGGTTACCCACCGGGAAATGGTTGAAGAAATGCGTCGTGCGGGGGTCAGTTATTTAAACAGCACGCATGACGCCCAGCGCTTAGAGCAATGGAAACAAGAACGGTGGGAGGAAGCTGGTATTTGGAAGGGGAAAAGCGTTTACGATTATATTGGATGCCACCTGGGCTATCGTTTTGTTGTGAGAAATGTGGAGCTTATGGGCAAGAGGGAATTATCCTTGAAAATCACTGTGGAAAATACAGGGTTTTCTACGATGAAAGAACCAGCGGAGCTGGCGCTCCACATGGGGGAGGAGCGTATTTTGCCAGATGTGCTCTGCGGTCTGCTGCCGCAGGAGAGCAGGGAAATCACAATTAAATTAATAGATTCACCATGCGTTGTATCGCTGGCGCTGCGCAGGAAGCGGGATAAACGCCCAATACTCTTTGCCAATGGACTGCTTGCTGATGGGAGCGTAAAATTGGGGGAATTTAAGGCATAGCCCCTATCTTTAGCGCTCGATGGTAACAGAGCCAAGCAAATAACCATAATTTGTGTGCGTGGTTTTGTTGGCGAGCCGGATTTCCCGGTGGGTGGCAGGGTCATACAGGCGATAGTAAATCTGGTATTTCCCGTTCCCATAGGAGCAGACATCGAGCGGGACTTCCCAGGTCGTATCTTCTTTGCTTTTCCAGTAACGGTTGTCGGCGTCTGCAATGATTGTATCACAGATGCCGCCGTCCTCACGGACAACTGTGATGGCAGAGACAAAGGGACGGTAACTGGAAGAGAAACCATCGTTTCCCATAGTGACGGCAAGCGTGGCTTTATCATCCCAAAAGGTATCAAAACCGCAAGCGGAGGAGCGGATGGCGTAGCGGTAGCCAAGATGCGCCCCAATATAAGAAAAACCGTCTGTGCCGTCAAAGACACCGTCTGCGTCGGCAGGGTCATTTGCGGAATAGACGCAGGCGCGCCATTTGTCCAGCACGGCGCGGTCATAGTCGCCGTCGAGATAGGATACGTGCATGGCGTTTAAATCCGATACTGCTTGGGGAAAATGGTTGTATTCGTTATCCAAAACAACTTCGCCGCCGTTTGGCACATAATGGCAGAGTTTGTTTTGAAAGGCAATCTCTTCGCTGCGCGTGCCTTTGCCCGTAAAATCATCAGAGTATGCCAGGGACTTATCCCCGTAAGTGCCAAGGTCGTTCCCGGAACCTAACATACCGTCGTTGAAAAGCCCGGTCCTGGCGGCAATTTTACCGGAAAAAGCGTCTGCGTCGGCAAGGGCTTGCCGAGACTGGCTTACAACGCGGTATTGCTCCGGGGTCCTCACGGAGAGGTAGATGCTTGGCGCAATCACGGAGTCCAGGTATGCGGCAAGCTCGTTCATATTTTCCAGGGACATATAGTCGGAATTGTTCATTTCCCCGCAATTTCCGACATAGATTCCCTGTATGATATATACGCAGCCCGTGTATTTATTGACGATTTCCCCGGTCTGTTCCATATGGCGTTTGATGGTGGAGATATTTTGCGGCTCGCTTTCCCTTGCCTTGCCTTTCCAATCATAAAGGAAGCGCAGGATTAGCTGCTTGCCGGCATTTTGCCAGGCGAGGAGGGCGCTGTCCAGTTGGGCAAGCCCCAAGGGGCTGATTTCGCAATCAGCGTAGTTGTGCAGGTTGATTTCTAATAGGGCGAGCTGGTTGACGTCCTTTTTTGCAATATCTTCTATATCTTGCGGATTAATGGGCGCAGAATCAGAGAGCGTATAACCATAAATATGGTACCATCCGCGGTAGGGGTTATTTAATTGCCGGTTGGATAGCGCATAATCCGCTGGTTGGTAAGATATGGCGCGAATCCCTGCGGTGGGCAGCGCGGCAAAGAGAGTGCAAAGAGCGATTAACAAAAATTTTTTCATAAAATATAAGCCTCACTGTTCATGTGATTAAGTGGTAGGGTTCAGTATGCGCACTTAGGCGCGTATAATATCTGGCGATATTAAACCATGAATTGCTGCGCAATGACATGGTAGGCTATGCGCACTTAGGCGCGTATAATATCTGGCGATATTAAACCATGAATTGCTGCGCAATGACATGGTAGGCTATGCGCACTTAGGCGCGTATAATATCTGGCGATATTATACCATAGCAGAGGAGGGATTGGAAATATGCCGGACAATAAAATTGATTTTGTCATATCATGGGTCGATGGCGGTGTTAAGGCTTGGCGGCAGGAAAAAGACAGATACAGCGCGGCAGGGGGCAGCGATGATGCAAGCGAGCGTTACCGTGATTGGAATAATTTAAAATACTGGTTCCGAGGTGTGGAGAAGTTTGCGCCTTGGGTGGCAAAAATCCATTTTATTACCTGGGGGCATCTGCCGGATTGGCTTGATGCGGCTCACGACAAGCTTCATATTGTGCGTCATGAGGATTATATCCCGCAGGAGTATCTGCCAACGTACAATTCGCATACGATTGAATGGAATATGCACAGGATTGAGGGGCTTGCAGAGCAATTTGTCTATTTCAATGATGATTTTTTCCTTATAAATGCAGTTAAGCCGGAAGATTTTTTTCGGCAGGGCAGACCTTGTGACATGCTGGCGTTCCAACCGGTGGTGGCGAACCCGGCAAACCCGGTGATGTCCCATATTTACCTGAATAATTCCCTGACGCTGTCTAAATATTTTCACAAGCGGGAAAATGTAAAAAAGCAGCCAGGCAAATATTTTAAGGTTGGCTATCCATTGCTGTATTTTTGTTATAATCTTTTAGAAATATTGTTCCCTCAGTATACCGGTTTCTATACGGTGCATGGACCGTCACCGTTCCTCAAGGAAACGTACCGCATGCTCTGGGCGAAAGAGGGAGAGCTTTTAGACGCCACCTGCCGCCACCGTTTTCGCAGCAGGGAGGATGTGAGCCAGTACCTTGCCAGGGAATGGCAGAAGCTTTCCGGTAATTTCCATGCGCAGAATATTACCCGCCATTTTCAGTATTTTGAAGTACAGAGCAATAATCCGAAGCTTGTGAGGACGATTGTACAGCAGAAAAAGCATGTGATCTGCATTAACGATGTGAATAGGCCAATTGATTTTGCATTTGCCAGGCGCCAGGTGATAGAGGCGTTTGAGCGGATTTTGCCGGAGAAATCCAGTTTTGAAAAAAGATAGGGGATATTAATATGGAAACAAAGACCAGAACGGAGTATTCTGCACGCAATACGACAGTGGCGCTCGTGTCCCGCCTGACGGCAATCGTCATGGGTTATCTGCTGCGGGTAGTGTTTACGCATACGCTCAGTGAGAGCTATGTGGGGGTTAATGGGCTTTTTGTTGACATTATTGAAGTGCTTTCGCTGTCTGAGATGGGCATGGGGACGGCAATTACATTTGCGCTTTACCGTCCCATTGCGGAAGGGGACATAGAGAAGCAGAAGTCTCTGATGAGGCTTTTTGCCCGGCTTTATCGGGCAGTGGCAGTCATTGTGGCGGCAGTGGGCGTGCTGCTGATACCGTTCCTGGGCATGTTTATCAGGGACTATGAGAATGTGGAGCATCTGACGTTGATTTACATCCTTTACATTGTAAATACGGTCTGTTCCTACCTGTTAATTTACAAGAAGACATTGATGGATGCACACCAGCTTTTGTATATAGGCATTTTCTACCAGACGATGTCTTGGGTCTTGCAGGATGCTTTGCAGATTGCCGTGCTTATCGTATATCATGATTTCATCATGTTTTTGCTAATCCATATTGCAGCTACGGTCCTTTGCAACGTTTGTATTTCTGTGCGTGCGGACAAGCATTATCCATATCTCAAGGAAAAAGACGCCGCCCCGCTCTCTGTAGAAGATAAGAAAGGGATTTTTTCCAACATCCGGGCGATGCTGATGCATAAGGTTGGGGCTGTGATTGTCAATAATACCGATAACCTGCTGCTGTCGGCTTTTGTCGGCCTTGCCAGCGTGGGCAGGTATTCCAATTATTACCTTTTAATTGGTTCCGTACATCAAATGCTCAGCCAGGTATACCAGGGCATCACCGCCAGCGTGGGCAACCTGGGCGTGACGGAAGATGAGGCGCATGTGGGGCAGGTGTTCGAAGCGGCTTTCTTTATCGGGCAATGGATGTATGGCTTTGCCTTTATCTGTTTGTTTGAGCTTTTGAACCCATTTATTGAAATCAGCTTTGGCGGGCAGTATGTGTTCCCGGAAACCACAGTATTTGTGCTCTGCGTAAATTTTTTCCTCAATGGAATGCGCAACGCAACGCTGACCTTCCGCGACTCTATGGGGTTATTCTGGTATGACCGGCATAAGGCAATTGTAGAGGCGGCGTTAAACCTGGGCCTGTCCCTGCTGTTCGTAAATTTCCTAGGGCTGACAGGCGTATTTCTGGGGACATTGTTCAGTATGGCGCTGACCTCGTTGTGGGTGGAGCCATATGTGCTGTACAAACATGGTTTCCACAAATCCTGCGTTAGTTATTTCCTGCGTTATTCGTTGTATGTGGCTGTGATTGCCATTGGCTGGCTCGCCACGGATTGGCTGTGCAGGGAGTTGGAAGTGCTAGGGATAGAACGTCTGTGGCAGGTTCTGTCTTGCCGTCTTATCCTGTGCATTTTGGTGCCAAATATCTGGTTTTTTATCGTTTATGGAAGAAGCCGGGAATTTCGTTTTCTGTTGGGCAAGGCGAACTCCCTGGTTAAAAAAGGGCGCAGCGTTTGAACGGAAAACAGAAAGGTGTAATAGAAGATGTGGGAACATGGGAATAAGAAACATTTGTCAGGAAAAGGAGGGATGTCCCATTGTCTGGCCAAGTAGAAGGGCTGCTGCTTGAGGCATTAAGGCAAGCGTTAAATCCGAAGGATGATGCCCAAGAGTTTGCATTGCCGGAGGAAGAATATGCGAAACGCGAATTTTTAAAAGCAGCAAAAGAGCATGCGGTTATGCCGCTATTATTTGATGCGTATGAGAAAATGGATGAAAATGACGGAATAAATTCGCGTTATGCGGATTTTGTGCAAGCGTTACGCCAAGCCGCTTCCACAACGGCACGAGCAAATTACCGGCTGTTGTTTATGGTAAAGTATGTTACGCAGCTCTTAGGGGAGGAGGGCATCTGCGCAATCGTCTTAAAGGGGGTGGCGACGGCTTCTTGTTATCCAACGCCGGAGCTGCGCAAATCAGGGGATATAGATTTGCTGATTCCTCAGGGGGAGGACCTGCAGCGTGCCGCCGAGGTGTTAGAAAGGGCAAATTTCACCAAATGCGGTACGCAGCTTGCCTTACATCATGTGGAAATGAAGAACGAAGAGGGAATCAGCATAGAACTGCACAGGATGTTGGCGGAGCCTTTTGAGAGCCAGAGGATGAACCGTTACCTTGAGGCGTTATTGCCGGAATTTGCCGCGAATGTAAAAGTAAATGATTCCTGGGGCGTAGCGTTTTACCAGCCCACGGACGCATACCATGCTTTTTATCTTGTGCTCCATATGCTGCAGCATTTTCTGCGGGCAGGCTTTGGGCTTAAATTCCTCTGCGACTGGACAGTTTTTTGGAACCGGGAGGTTGGCAGGCAGGAAAAAGAGACTTTTTTGCGGTTGGTAGAGGAGAGCAAGACAAAAGGGTTTGTCTTGGCATTGACGCAGGCCTGTGTGGAATATTTGGGGCTTAGGGCAGAAAATGTGGCGTTTTTGTTGGAAGGAAGCAAGAAGGATGCGCAAGGGAAGTACCAAGGGAATGCAGATATGCAGCAGCTTGCAGAGGAATTTATGCAGGAGGTGTTTGCTTCCGGGGAATTCGGGCACAGCGCCAGGCAGCGCATGGTTGCCATGCGGGGAACGGGAACCATGGCATATGTGCGGGAATTCCATCATCAGATGCACCTGAATTATCCTTGTGCCGGCAGGGTCTTTGTGCTGTGGCCCTTATTGTGGTCGATGACGCTTTTGCGTTTCCTCTATAATAACCGTGCTGTCAGGAAAGTGAGGGGACGGGACATTTTAAAGGAGGCGCGCAGGCGAAGTAAGCTGATTGGCCGGATGGAATTGTTTCGCTGACAGTAGGCATGTGGCTGGATGCTTAGAATCCCCGTATCATTTCATCGATTTCCTCTTCCTCTAAGACAACGCATTTTTTGTCACGGATGGCATAGACCCGCTCGCAGATATTAAGCACAGAGGGGCGGTGCGTGGTTACGATACAGGTGCGTGGGTATTGGTCCGCCATAATATTCTTAAGGACTTTGCGTTCTGTCGCAACATCCAGCGCGGAAGTCGCTTCGTCCAGCAAAAGGATCGGGGAACGGCGCAAAAGCGCCCGCGCAATAGAGAGCCTCTGTGCCTGCCCCTCGGAGAAGCCGCCGCCGCGTTCTTTGATTTTGCTGTGGATTTTGTCCGGGAGTTTTCTGACAAAATCCCAGGCGCAGGCTAATTCCAAGGCGTTTATGATTTCCTCTTCCGTAGCGTCTGGCTTCACATTGCGCATATTTTCGGCGATTGTGCCTGAGAACATCGTATTGCCCTGCGGCACGTAGGAGAATAACCTTCTGGTGGAGGGCGTTAAGGCAATTTCGTCTGTGCCTCCGCCAAGTGTGGCGGTGCCGTTCTGGGCGCGCATCAGCGAAAGGATTAAACGTATCATGGTGGTCTTGCCTTCGCCGGATGGCCCGACCAGGGCGACTACTTCATGGGGATAGGCTTTAAGGGCTGCGCCCTCAAAAACTTGCGTCCCATTTTTGTATGCATATTCCAAATCTTTAATGTGGAGGCTGATGCCTTCGCTTCTGTGTTTTTCAAGAAACGCCATCGCTTCTTCGTCCTGGCTGTAATCCTCCCTTGGCATCTCAATAATGTCCATCAGGCGCCCGGCAGAGGTTGTGAGGGCGATAATGGTAGGGACGAGCGAGGTCAGGTTGTGCAGCGTGCCGGTCAGCGTGCCGGAAAGGCTTAAAAACATCGTCATGGTCCCGTAGCTGATGGCATTGGAAAAGACACGGTAAATCCCCCAGCCATAGGAAGCGTAGGAAACTAACAGCGCAACGGTGGAAAGCAGCAGGGAAGTGCCCATGGACATTTTCTGGAAGTCAAGCCTCATCGTGATATATTCTTTTTGTAGCTGCTTAAGGCGTGCGATGTAAAGGTGGATTAAATCAAAAGCTTTGATGGTCTGTATATTGGAGAACGCCTCCTGGTTAAAGCCGGACATTTTCGCGCCCATAGCGGCGCTGCGTTTGTTGTTGTTCACCATGCGGTTTAACAGCGTCTTGGACAGCAGCAGGCTGACGGGCATCCCCAGGAAAGCGAAAATGGCGAACGAGGGGTCGTAATAAATAACCATGGCAAACGCGCTGACAAAGCGGAAAATATAGATAATGGCGTTGGGCACAAAGTTGAGCACGCCATTAGAGATTGCAGAGGCGTCCGAACCCCAGCGCGTCAGCAAATCTCCGGTGTGGTAGGTAGTCAGGGATTCCCAGTCCGTCACCAGGATTTTGGAGAAGATATCGGCCTTAATCTCGGAATCCACTTTCATGCTTAGGTAGGAGGAGGCATAATCAGAAATTTGGTTTAAGAATGTCGTCCCTACGTTCAGCCCAATCATGATAGAGAACGTTTTCACAATCTCGCCGGTTTGATGCCCGGTGATGATGTCGACCAGGTCTTTGGAGACAAGGCTTGTGAGGAGGGCGACAACCGTTCCCACCATGCCAAGCAGGGTATAGAATATCATCGTCAGCCAGTAATGCCGGGCATACTGATAAATCCAGACGGTCTGCCGACGCATTTCGCCGAGGCGGCCGGCTTTGATACGCCCGATAATGAACCTGATTTTCTGTCTCATATCCAAAGTATCCTTTCGTTAGGGATTGTTCCTTTAAGCAGCCGAACAAAGTGGGCTTGCACACTTTGCCGCGCCGAGCACAATTGCGTAGCAATATTTTCCTCTTGTGCGAGTGCGCATAATTATTTTTATCCTATAAGATAAAAACAGCGCCGCTTCTTAAAACGGCGCTGCCCCCCACAATACATAACTAGTAATCTACAAACATTCCGCTTGCGGTTCGCGGAAACCATGATGTCATCAATTAGTTGCCATCGCCGCCGTTGCCCTGTACATTGACAGTCTTCGTGCAGGAGATGGTAGCGCCAGTGCAGGCAATCGCTTTGGTGGTCGCTTCGTCGGCAGCCTTCACCCAGACCTTGTATGTCATGGTGTCGCCGGACTTGTAAGCGTTCGCGTGCAATTCGCGTATGACAGTAACGGTGTTGCCGCTGGCGGTGCAAGAAAACTCAGAATAGGCGTCTGTTACGGGCTGGTCAAAAGTAAGCGTGACTGTAGATGCGGATGAGATATGCTCTACGGCAGTGGAATGCACGCAGCGGATCTCAAACACATGATGGGAACCGTTCCAGTCCTGCACGGATACGGGGTTCACAGTCCAGCAGTCAGCCGCTTCTGCCGCGCCGCTTGCTGCGTAAACGCCCTCGCTTAAACCGTCATTCACCATTACTATTGGTTTTTCATAACCTTTCATGATAGGCCTCCCTTCAAAAATTTAAAAGAAAGATTCGTTCTGCCCTTACCATATCACAATATGGAAAATTCGTAAAGAAAATCTAAATAATTTTATTAATTTCGTGAAAATTGTACGAAAATGTGCAGAAGACATAAGGCTGTCAATTATGAAATTTCGTTACTGTTCACTCCGCAATGTCATTAAGTTAGTACCGGCAACATAGGGTATGCTATGGAAAAAATGACAAAAGCAGGATGCCTGGCTTCCCACATAGGCTAATGTTGCGGTCACAGACACA
>CATLBW010000058.1 GCA_949879775.1 uncultured Lachnospiraceae bacterium | reverse complement strand
CGGCAAATGGCACAAGCGTCCCAGTCGTCAAGTACAGCCGCAACGGCAATAATTTTGATATTGCCCGTTTTGCGTCTGCGGATGCTGCGCCGGAGTATACGGTGTAGGTGACAGAGGATGTCAATGAAGTGACAGTCTATCCGGAGCGTTATTATCCGAAGGAGGCGGTGAAAGTCAGCGCGGATAAGAGGAGCATAACATTTAAGATGTCTGATAAGCTTCGCTATGCGTTTGTGATGATTAACGGCGGGCCAGCGGACCAGGCGGGGAAGCCTTACCTTGCCATTATCAACGACCCACCGGAGCAAGCAAAAAATATACCGGATAGGGATGCCGCTAATGTGCTGGATTTTAAGGCTTTTTCAGAGCAGTATCTACGGGAGCATCCAAATTCGGAGGCACAAAAGGCAGAGCCGGCAGGCACGACGTCCGGCGGCGTATCGTATGGAGCTGGAAAGCTGGTAGACAACGGTACGGGGCAGGTGCGTTTCCCAGACAAGCGTAGGATGACGGAGGACGACACGACGTATGCGTTGCAGGCAGCATTGGATGTAATCTATGCAGACGGTTCCCAATATGATACTTTGTATTTTCCGGCTGGCGCCTATGTGTGTTCCGGCCTTGATATCCGTGGACGAAAAGGCAAACATGTGACAATTTACCTGGAGGAGGGGGCGTTGGTGAAGAACCGGCTCCAGGAGTGCATGCAGGCGATGGAGCCTGCAATCGGCATTTGGGATTCCGAAAATATCACCATTTCCGGCAGGGGGGTTTTTGATGGCAATGGCGTAGAGAATTATCGGAAAGACCGCCATGACGCGAAAGATAGCTGCCACCAGGGCGGCGTAATGATTGTGCGTTCCTCGGGCATAACATTCCAGGACACCTATGTGCGGGACGCTAAGCAATGGAATTGGGAGTCGCATGGCAGCAAGGATTGTACGTTGAATAATATAAAAGGGCTGACGCCTTATAACCAGCCTTGGGTAGATGGGCTTGACATGGCAAGCGCGCAGGATTTGACAATCAATGGCGCGCTGACGTTGGGAAATGACGACAACTTTGCCAGCGGGCATTACAATCCCAGCGATGGGTTTCCCAATACAGTTCCAGGGTATGACCAGTATAACAGCGATTCCCTGCAATGGGACACAAAGGACTCGTATAACGTGTCTGTCAGCAATACCTTGGGCTGGAGCTTTGGCGGCGGCAATGGCATCCGTCTGGGACATGACTGCTATGGGCATGTGATGAGGGATTACACGTTTGAGAATGTAAATACAACGAACTTTACCGGCGGCGGGAACGGCATCACCGTCCAAAATGGCGTAGGGAATAAACGCCCTTACCCGCGGTATGAGCGTCTGACGTTCCGAAATTGTTCTTTTGACACAACCAGGGTAGGCACAAACTTTAATGTCAACGGGCTGGATGCTGAGAATAAAATCGGCAGCGTAACCTTGGATGGCTGTTGGTTTTCCAATGGCGATGCCGCAAGCTATGTAAGCAATGTGAAAGACCTGACGGTGAAGAACCATTTTGTAGGGAAAACGCAAGTCACCGTCAGCAGCCAGGCCAGGCTGACCGCGACAGGGGTAACAAATGATGTGCATGACTGGATTGACAACCATGCCCCGGTATTTTCAGAACCCGCTTATAGCATGACGGAAGTGGAAGCGGGAAAGACGCTTGCTTTTACTGTGCAGGCTGAGGATGCGGATAAGGATGCGGTTACGCTTGCCGTGGATGAAGGGACGTTGCCAAAGGGCGCCGTATTTGCGCCTGCCACGGGTAAATTTACATGGACGCCTACGGAGGAACAGGTTGGCGAATATGAATTGGCGTTTACTGCTGCTGACGCTTATGAAACCACCAGCAAGCGTGTGGGGGTAACGGTCAAATCGTCAAAGTTCAAAACGGTTGCAGTAGGGGTCGTGGCAGATGCGACTGTCAAATCCTATCAGGCCGAGAAAACGGAAAATTATGGAACCCAGGATTACATCCGTACGATGCGTATGCAAGACGCGCTCACAGAGGGTTCGGCGTCAGGCATTTTCGGTGAGGCGTCAGGCAGCGACACCAGCGACAGCCGGGATGCGAAGATTGCATTCCTGTCGTTTGATGCGGGGAAAATCCGGGAAAATATAGAAAAGCTTGATACTGCCAAGGTACAGCTTACGTATATCGGACGACGCGACAGCCGTGTAACCGGGGAGGACGCCTTACTGGCGGTTCCGGTGTTGGGGGCATGGACGGAGAACGGTTTGCGATGGACGGATATGCCGGCGCTGGATGTGGCAGGCGTGAAATCTTCCGCTCCGTTTCAAGTGGATAAGAATAATGTCATTATGGCGCAGGATAAGCAGTATAATACAGACCAGGCGATAGATGGGACGAAAGTGACGATAGACGTGACTGATTGGGTGCAGGCGATGGATGAGGACGCACAGACGTTTTCCCTTGCGGTCTGCGAGGCAAAAGGCTGGGAGCTTGCTTTTGTCAGCCGTGAGGGCGCGCAGGCCATGAGCGCGGCCAGCGCGGATATGGCTCCTTCCCTGATATTGTCTGTAAAGAAAGAGGAGGCGGAGGACCCAGGCCCAGAGAAGCCGGACCCGGAGAAACCAGAGCCAGAAAAGCCGGACCCGGAAAAGCCAGGACCGGAAAAACCGGACCCGGAGAAACCAGAGCCGGGGAAACCAGGTCCGGGGAACCAAACGCCTGTGAAGGTTAAGAAAGTCATTGTCAGCTCGCCGACTAAGCAGGTTGCAGCAGGGAAGAAAGTGACGCTGAAAGCCAGCGTATCGCCCAAAAAGGCAAGCAACCCTGCCGTAAAATGGACGAGCAGCAATAAGAAGTACGCCACAGTAAGCAGCCGGGGCGTAGTGGCTGCAAAGAAGGCTGGCAGGGGGAAAACTGTGACGCTGAAAGCCACGGCCAAAGATGGCAGCAAAAAATCTGCATCTGTGCGCATTAAAATCATGAAATACCCAGTGACAAAAGTGACGATCAAAAACAAGCCCAAATCGTTGAAAGTTGGCAGGAAAATAACGCTGAAAGCGACAGCCAAAGGAAAAGGGAAAGCAGGGAAGGACTTCAACAAAATGCTCAAATGGAGCAGCTCTAACACCAAATATGCGACGGTCACTTCCAAGGGGAAGGTCACAGCAAAGAAAGCAGGGAAAGGAAAAACCGTTACGATTCGCGCGGTTTCCATGGATGGCACGAATAAGAAGGACAGCGTGAAAATCAAGATACGTTAATGTAAGCCCCGTCGGCGCAGACATGCGCGACGGGGTTGTTTTCTGTCACAGCTTATGGTATGATGGGGCGAAGAGGCCATTTGGCAGCTTTGGGTAATGGGATAAGTAGGGCAGATAATCGCGGCTGCAAGCGTCGAAAGACCGCAGGTGAGGAAAGTCCGGGCTTCACAGGGCAGGATGCCGGTTAACGGCCGGTGGAGGCGACTCCAAGGACAGTGCAACAGAAATGTACCGCCATTTGCCGTGCAGATGGTAAGGGTGGAAGGGCAGCGTAAGGGACTACCGCCTGGCCGGTAACGGTCAGGGCATATGTAAACCCCATCCGAAGCAAGACCGAACAGAAGCGTTGACGCGGCCCGCCAGCTTCAGGTAGGTCGCAGGACTTGGCTGGCAACAGCCAGGCTAGATAGATGATTATCCACGACATAACCCGGCTTACCGCCCTGCTTGTTCTTTATTACCAAAAAATAAACAATTCTTAAAAGAAAATAACTCCATTGACTTCCTATATGCCCTGCGCTACCATGTAAGAAACAGATTACATAGGAGATGGATGAGAATGAAGCAGAAGATACAGCATTTTATGATGGGCAGGTATGGCGCCGACCAGTTAGGGCGGTTATTGATGGGGGTTTCGGTCGCATTCCTTCTGGTTTCGTTGCTGACCAGGCTGGATATTTTTTATATAATTGCATTGGGAACCATGGCGTATGAGTATTACCGCATGATGTCCAGGCAGGTTGAACGAAGGTATGCGGAGAACCAGAAGTACTTGAATGGGCGGTATCTCCTTGTGGTTAAGTGGAACCGCAGGAAAGAGCATTTCAGGCAGCGTAAGACGCACCATTTTTACAAGTGCCCAGCTTGTAAGCAGAAGGTAAGGGTGCCTAAGGGCAAGGGAAGGATTTGCATTACCTGCCCGAAGTGTAAGGAAGAGTTCATCAGGAAAAGTTAAGGAGGGTTTCCCATAAGTTGGCTTGCGGTTTTTGGGATTACGGGAATAAAAAGCTTGACAAAATTGGAATAGAGGGCATGATTTTGACAGACAATAGATAATATTGTCTGTGGTTTTGATATTTCTTTATACAGAAGCGCTTATGCGAACCAGGGAGAAAGTTTTGGTCCGCATAAGCGTTTTTATATTTAAAATTATAATAGGTAATTGCGAAACAAGTTCGCAATTACCTAATTATAGCACACAATAACATAACATAAAATAACATAGGAAAAAGCAAAATATTTGACAAAAAAGAAGCCATTAATTAAGGCTTTCAAGTACTTTTTTCTTAATCTAACTGTCAAACTCCCGAATAGAAAAAAAGCAGATTGCCGAATGGCATAAGGTGTGCTATAATCTGTAAATGGAGTAATCGTGTTGCAGGGTGGGCTGACCTTCCATTTTTTACAGAATGGGGGTGATGCCTATGAAAAATCATTTTGATTTTAAGGACGTAATGACCTTTGGTCTGTTCCTTTTGGCATTGCTTACGTTCGTTTTTACGTTTTGTAAGTAGCCATACATAGAAAAACCACCCTTAAACTTTGGCAAGCGATAGGGTGGAATTTCTATTCTATTATTTGGTCAACCCACCTTGTGGGCGGTTGCTCCTTTTCTATAATATAACATTTCTGAATCTGAAAATCAACATTTTTTTGAAATCTCGGTAAATGACACCGTTTCCAATCCTGACACATTTTTCATCAGTGACACAATTTCTGACACTAATTTTTTGGAAATTTACGCTTTTTCATGAACGAAGATGAAAAGACAGAATGCCGGAAATCCCCAGAAATAGGCACTTACGGCACTCTGCATAGACAAATGAAAGCCACACCATAATAAGCATTGGGATGCAAGCATTTGGCTTTGATTGGGATGAAAATGGTAACGGTGCCAAAATACCTGGTTTTACCATCTAGGGCAGAGGCGGTTCTGCGGCAGAAGCTTATGCGAATCAGAATGGGTTCACATTTTGCCTCAGTGCGGATAAAATTGATATTGCAAAAGCCATCATAACATTGCAGGCGGACAGCAGGATTATAAGATTACTTGCAAGAAGACGGTATATAAGGTTGCTTTTGGCGCAAGACCATTCGAAATCAAGGCGTCATCCAAGGGTAAGCTGTCAAAGACCTCCTGCACATTCACAAAGCTGAAAACAGGAAAGAAGTACTATGTGAGGATTCGCAGCTACAAGAAATCCGGCAAGGAGAGATTGTACAGCGCGTGGAGCGCGGCAAAGCAAAGCGGTAAGATAACGAAAAAATAGGGGGTTCTGTACCCCCAACTTGCTCTGCAACCGCCATCCGGTAAAGGGGTTGGCAGGCTCATTGGCTCTTTTGTATCCGGCTGGGCTGGAACAACAGATTGCCGTATAACTTTAGGTATGCTATAATCTGTAAATGGAGCAGTCGTGTTACAAGGTGGTAGCCTCCCTAACCTCACGGAAGAAGGGAGGTGGTGAACATGAGTACATATGAAGTTTTAAGCCTGTTAATTCTGGGTGGCACTTTTCTCATTTCACTGCTTGCCTACATAGATAGGAACAACAAGCGAAAATAAATAAGCCTACCTTGTACTTTGCCGAGTAAGGTAGGCTTATATAGCTATTTACGGAGGTTAACCACGCTTGTGGGCGGTTGCTCCTTTTCTATAATATAACATTTCTAAATCTGGAAATCAACATTTTTTTGAAACCTCAACACATGCCTTGGTAAATGGCACCGTTTCTAATCCTGGCACATTTTTTATCTGTGACATAATTTCTGACACTAATTTTTTGTAAATTTACGCTTTTTCATGAGCGAAGATGAAAAGGCAGAATGCTGGAAACCCCCCAAAATAGGAACTTGCGGCTTGCACACTTTGTTCCTACGAAAAATGGAGGATATTATCCTGTTAAGATTGATATTATTCCGAAAAAGAGGTAAAATACTTTGGGGAGCGAGGTGTACTTTTATGTATGGCGGTAAAACAGCCTGCATAAAAGCGAGGGATTTAGCGAGCCCCAGCGGACTTGTCTGTTTTGTTTCGTGGTGACGTGCATGAAAATGCACGCCATCTGCATTATCTATATAAAGTAATTCAAATTTTTATCATAATTGCTCATTATAATTTATGAAGCGGATTTTCGGATGGAGGATAAGATGGACCATTTAGACGAGTTGGAAGCAGAGGCAGTCTATATTATGCGTGAAGTCGCGGCAGAATGTGAGAAGCCGGTAATGCTGTATTCCATAGGGAAGGATTCTTCCGTCATGCTGCATCTTGCAATGAAGGCTTTTTACCCCGAGAAGCCGCCTTTTCCATTTCTCCATGTGAATACGACATGGAAATTTGCAGAGATGATAAGGTTTAGGGATAAGACTGCCAAGGAGCTTGGCATTGAGATGCTGGAGTATATCAACGAAGAAGGGCTGCGGCAGGGGATTAACCCTTTCGACCATGGTTCGTCTTATACAGATATAATGAAGACCCAGGCGCTGAAGCAGGCGTTGGACAAGTATGGGTTCACGGCCGCCTTTGGCGGGGGCAGGAGGGATGAGGAAAAATCCAGGGCCAAAGAGCGCATTTTCTCATTCCGTGACGAGAACCATGCCTGGGACCCTAAGAACCAAAGGCCGGAAATGTGGAAGCTGTTTAATACCAGAATCCGGCGGGGGGAGAGCATCCGGGTGTTTCCACTTTCCAACTGGACGGAGAAAGATATCTGGCAGTATATCCGCAGAGAGGATATACCGATTGTTTCCCTGTATTTTGCAGCGCCAAGGCCCGTGATATCCAGGGATGGGCAGCTAATAATGGTAGATGATGACAGGATTTTGCTGAGGGAAGGAGAGGTTGTCGAGACGCGCAAGGTTAGGTTCCGCACGCTGGGATGTTATCCACTGACCGGAGCGATGGAGTCTGAGGCGAACACTCTGGATGCAATTGTGGAAGAGACCTTGTCATTTATTGAATCGGAGCGGACAAGCAGGATAATTGATTCGGATAGCGGCACGGCCAGTATGGAGAAAAGGAAACGAGAAGGATATTTCTGATGATGGAAGGCAATTTGTTGAAATTTATCACATGTGGAAGTGTGGATGATGGGAAATCTACGCTGATTGGGCATATGCTTTATGATGCAAAGCTGATTTATGCGGACCAGGAACGTGCGCTGGAATTGGACTCTAAGGTCGGTTCCAGGGAAGGGAAGATAGATTATTCGCTTCTTTTAGATGGATTGATGGCGGAGCGGGAACAGGGCATTACCATTGATGTGGCGTATCGTTACTTTAGCACGGAGCGCAGGAATTTTATCGTTGCTGACACCCCGGGCCACGAGGAATATACCAGGAACATGGCGGTTGGCGCGAGTTTTGTGTCGCTGGCAGTGATTCTTGTAGACGCCAGCCAGGGTTTGCTGGTACAGACAAGGCGCCATGTAAGGATTTGTTCCCTGATGGGGATCAGGCATTTTGTGTTTGCTGTGAACAAGATGGACCTTGTCCGGTATAGCCAGGCGCAGTTCAAGAAAATCGAGAAGGATATCAAAGTCCTGATGGCGGAATTTGATTTTTGGACGCTGAGGATTATCCCTGTCTCAGCCACAGAGGGGGATAATATCACAGTCAGGTCAAAAAGAATGTTGTGGTATACGAAGGAGACGCTGCTTGCCTATTTGGAGGAAGTGCAGGTGGACGATACGGATAGTGGGGAAGGGTTTTCCATGCCGGTACAGAGGGTATGCCGTCCGAACCATGCGTTCCGTGGGTTCCAGGGGCAGATTTCTTCGGGGGAAGTGGCGGTGGGAGATACCATAACGGTCCTGCCAAGCAAGGAAAGCGCCAGGGTGGCAAAGATTTTCCAGGGCGATAAGGAGGTAGCAAAAAGCGGCCGCGGGCAGGCGGTCACCATCCAGCTAGATGCAGAGATTGATATTTCCAGGGGATGCATTTTGCGTAAAGGCTACGATTTGTATGTGGGGAATATGCTTGCTGTCTCAATTTTGTGGATGGATGACGACCGCCTGGCGCCAGGGCGTATTTTTTGGCTTAAAATTGGAACCCAGATGACGCCGGCTACCGTCTTGAATATCAAGTATAAAGTTGACGTGACTTCAGGCGAGGAAGTATGCGCAGACGCTGTCTATAAAAATGAGATTGCGTTTTGTGAGCTTTCTGTGGGGAGCAATATTGTGTTTGACCGGTTTGAACATAACAGGGAGCTTGGCTCGCTGATTTTGATTGACCGCGTCACGAATATGACCTCCGCCTGCGGCGTAGTAATAAAACCGCTTACCAGGGGGAATAATGTTACATGGCATAATACGGATATCACCAGGGAAATGCGTGAAAGCGCGCTGGGACAGAAGGCGGCCACAATTTGGCTGACAGGGCTTTCCGGCTCGGGGAAATCCACGCTTGCCAATGAGCTGGAAAAGCGCCTGTTTGCCATGGGCAGGCATACGATGCTCCTGGATGGGGATAATGTGAGGCTGGGGCTTAATAAGGACCTTGGCTTTGCGGAGAATGGCAGGGTTGAAAACATCCGCAGGATTGCCGAGGTAAGCAAACTGATGAACGACGCAGGGCTGATTGTGCTGACAGCCTTTATTTCCCCCTATAAAATGGACAGAAGGAATGCCAGGGAAATAATTGGCAGCCATTTTGTCGAGGTTTATGTAAGCACGCCTTTAGAGGAATGCGAGAAGAGGGACGCCAAAGGGCTGTACCAGCAGGCAAGGGCCGGGCAGATTGCCAATTTCACAGGGATATCCGACAGATATGAGCAGCCGGAGAACCCTGATATCGTCGTAGACACGAGCAAACATAGTTTGGATGAATGCATAGACATTATTTTAAAAGGCCTCAAAGAGCTTTTGTAAACAAGGAAAGATAATGTATGGCTGGAGGTATAGATGGCGACAGTATATTTATGTATAGGGACACAGAAGACAGGGACCACCACCTTGCAGCGTTTTATGGCGAGGAATGCCGTGGCGCTCGCCAGGCAAGGGTACTGTTATCCGCGGATGAAAGGCTTAGGGTTTGGCAAAATTTATAAGAACAGGAATGGGCATTTCCTGGCGTATATTTCCCGTGATGAGTCAAGGCAAAGGAATTATTTGGAGGAGAAGGAAAAGCGGGAACGGGCGTATGGGCAGCTTGCCCAGGCTGCCGTGGATTATCCCAACATTGTGCTTTTTGATGAGATTATCTGGTATCAGTGCAGGAAGTATGAGAATTTCTGGCAGGACGTGATAGCTGAGTTTCAGAAGATTGGTTGTGAGGTTAAAGTGGTCGTGTACCTGCGCAGGCAGGACCAGGTGCTGCAGTCCTTGTGGAACCAGCGGGTAAAAAGGATGCCGTGCATTGCGAAAGGCTTTGACGCCTGGATAGCGGATAAGGGCTACAGTTATTTTCCCGTTGATTATTATGCGCACCTGATGGAGATTTCAAAATTCGTGGGCAAAGAAAATATGCTTGTGAGGGTGTTTGAACGCGGGCAGTTTGAAGGGGAGGGCAATTCCCTGCTCTCAGACTATTTGCAGACGATTGGCGTTCAGTTGACGGATGATTTTAAGTGCAGCCAGGAGGAAGCGAACCCTGCCCTTTACGGCAATTTCATTGAGCTAAAGCGGGTTATGAATGGCGTGCCGGGGTATCTGGAGATGGAGGATTTTATGTGGGCTGAGCTAATGTCTGCAAACATTTATCAGGCGGCACAGAACAAGCCGGGGAAGACGGACATGTTCTCCTATGAGGATAAGCAGGCATTCCTCAGGCAGTTTGAAGGGAGCAACCGTAAGGTAGCGCAGGAATTTTTGGGCAGGGAGGATGGCGTCCTGTTCCGGGAACCGGTCTGCGCCCTTCCTAAATGGAAGGTAGACGACGGCACAATGTACCAGGATTTGACGACATTTTTGGTGAAGATGTTTTGCAGATATGAGAATGAGGTAAAAGGCTTAAATGCCAGGATTGACGAGTTGGAAAAAATGTTGGGCGCTTTGGCGAAGGAGCAGAAGAAACTGGCGAACCAGAAAAGCCTGGCGTCAAGAGGATACCGAAAAATAAAGAAATTTGTTACAAAAGGCATATTGTAGGCAGGGAGGGGCATTTATGGATGGGGCAACAGTATTGCTGGTTGAAGATGAAGCCAAGCTGTTGGAGACTTTAGCGGATTTCCTTGAGTTAAACCATTATCATGTCATACGGGCAACGGATGGGCTGGACGGGATACAGAAATTTAACACCTATCATTTAGAAATAGATATTGTGCTGTTGGATGTGATGCTTCCTTTTGCAGATGGTTATGAAGTGTTAAAGCAGATACGCCTGTGCTCAAATGTGCCGGTAATTTTATTGACAGCGAAGGAAGAAGTGGAAGACCAGATTAAAGGATTTTCTTATGGCGCGGATGATTATATTATAAAGCCATACACGTTATCTATTGTAAAATTGCATATTGAGGCGGTCTTAAAGAGGTATGGGCATGGGCGGGATTTCCTCTATGCAGGGGACGTCAAGATAGAAGTAAAGGCGAAGAAGGTTTACGTGAAAGGTAAGTACATAGAGACCACGCCCAAAGAGTTTGAGCTTCTCCATATCCTAACCCGTAATCAGGGCGCGGTGCTTACGAGGGATTACATTCTTGATACGGTTTGGGGGGACGACTATGTCGGGGATGTAAGGACCATTGATACCCTGGTAAAACAGCTCAGGAAGAAATTAGGCGACACCTCGTATATCAGGACGGTATATGGGGTGGGGTATTGTTTTGAGGTAAAAGGGAATGAAAAGAAGGATTAGCGCCTGGATTTTTATCACGTATTGGATCTTGTTGTTATTGACAGCGGGATGCTGCGTACTGTGTTATAAAGTTTTTTTCCCATTGTATTATGATATGATGAAAGACAGGCAGATCCATGAGGCGTATTTGGATATCCAGGATTTGGACCTTGCAAACCTGGAAGAAGAGGACCTTGCCGTCTTTGTCGAGTATGAAGAGGAAAATCTCAGTTTTACCATTGCGGATGAGGGTTTAAACCTTGTTTATACAACAAGGGGCAATGGGAAATACCTGATTTATAAAAATATTCAGATGAAAAAGGAATTATTCTCCAAAAACCCTGGGGTGATTAAAAGGAATACGAAATTAAAGGAGACGACGAAGCTGCGGGGCATTATCACCCAGAATAAGATAGATTATTATGTCGTCATCAAGGATGCCGTCCAGAGGTTAGGGGCAGGGAAGGCTTCGGAGCAGTTTATGGCAGTCGCCTCCTTGACATTGTTTTTGCTGGGCAGCCTTATTACCTGGAAATTTTCAAAGAACCTTTCTGCACCTTTGGAGGAGCTTGCTAATGCAGCGGATAAGGCTGCCAGGGGGGAGTTTGAGGATTTTGCCGTCAGCGGGGAAATGTACGAGGAGGCGTCTCGGCTTTTAGGGAGCATTAACAGCATGGCCGGGCAGTTGCAGGAGAATAAGGCGCAGCTTGAGGAGAACCAGAGGCAGCAGCTTCGTACGACGCTCTACCAGCAGCGCATGGATAAGATGCGCAAGGACTTTATGGCAAACATTTCCCATGAGTTAAAGACCCCGCTTGCCGTGATTTCCAGCCAGTCAGAGATGCTTGGGCATGCTAAGGGGGAGAAGAAGGAATATTACCTGTCCTCCATACAGGAAGAGGTGCAGAAAGTGACAGGTATGGTCAGCAGGCTTTTGGATGTCACGGCTATGGAACATCATATGGAAGATATGATGCTAAAAACTTTGGACATGAAAGAGGTAATGGAATATATCCTCATGAAATATGAGGGCCTGGTAAAAAAGAAACACCTGCATATGGAAACTTTTTTGGAAGAGGGGTGTTTTGTCTATGGGGACCAGGAATATATTGAGCAGGCAGTCAATAATTACATGATGAACGCCATAGAGCATATGGGCATGGGAGGCAGCCTGAGGGTCCTTTTAAAGAAACAGAAAGAGGATATCCGGGTGGGGGTTTACAATACAGGCCGGCAGATACCTGAGAAGGACTTAGAGCGTATCTGGAGCGGGTTCTATACGACGAAACATAAGAGCGCTGACGTGTTCTCTCATGCGGGGCTTGGGCTTTATATTGTGCAGAATGTGGTTACTATGCAGAACGGGAAATGTGGCGTCAGGAACCTGCCGGAGGGTGTGGAATTCTGGTTTACGCTGCCGTGTGTTTCGCAGGCGCCTGAGACACCTTAAAATTTACCAGGGGAAACGCTGTGTAAAGCGTTTCCCGCGCCGGATTGGCGCTGTGGCAATTAATTTTACTACCGGGCATGGCTCCGAAGGCGCGCCCTTGGCCCTTTGTATTTTTCCTCGCAATATTTACAGCGGTAGGTTTCTGTCGCTTCGTCCGTTAACAGGAAAATCTGGTCCAGCTCCTGCTCAATGGATGTGATGCAGCGGGGGTTACGGCAGTGGATGATATTTTTAATTTCTTTTGGGAGATGCAGTTCCCGCTTTTCTACAATCTGTTCACCCTTAATGATGTTGACGGTGATGTTGTGGTCAATGAAGCCAAGGACGTCTAAATCCAAAGTGTCAATGTCGCATTCCACTTTTAAGATGTCCTTTTTGCCCATTTTATTGCTGCGTGCATTTTTGATGATAGCGACGCAGCAGTCCAATTTGTCAAGTTTCAGGTCGTGGTAGAGGGACAGGCTGGTGCCTGCCTGGATATGGTCTAACACAAACCCTTCCGTAATTGCTCCTACATTTAACATACTTCCACCTCCAATAATGTAAGGATCAGGGCCATCCGCACGTATACGCCATACTGTACCTGCTGGAAATAGGCGGCCCTGGGGTCGTCGTCGACTTCGACGGAGATTTCATTTACCCTGGGGAGCGGGTGCATGACGATCATATCCTCCCGGGCGAGGGACATTTTCTTTTTATTGAGGATATAGAAATCCTTCATCCGCACGTAATCGTCTTCATTGAAGAAACGTTCCTTTTGCACCCTTGTCATGTAGAGGATGTCTAAGTCCGCCATAGCTTCCTCTAAGCGTTCCACTTCCTTGAATGGGACCTGGTTCTTGCGCAGCACATCTTCACGGATATAGCTGGGGACGCGCAGCTCTTCAGGGGAGATTAGCGTAAATTTGATATTGGGGTAACGGATGAGTGCGTGAATCAGTGAATGGACGGTACGGCCGAATTTCAAATCGCCGCAAAGCCCGATGTTGAGATTGCTAAGGCGTCCCTTGAGGGAACGGATGGTAAGTAAGTCAGTCAATGTCTGCGTGGGGTGCTGGTGCCCGCCGTCCCCTGCGTTGATAACGGGGATTTTCGATTTCTCAGAAGCGACAAGCGGCGCGCCTTCTTTGGGGTGGCGCATGGCACAGATATCTGCATAACAGGAGATTACGCGGATTGTGTCCGAAACGCTCTCACCCTTGGCGGCAGAGCTGCTGTCTGCGCTGGAGAAACCAAGGACGCTGCCGCCGAGGTTTAGCATGGCGGCCTCAAAGCTCAGGCGGGTTCTGGTGCTTGGCTCATAGAAACAGGTTGCGAGCTTTTTCCCCTCACATGCATGGGCATATTTTTGGGGGTTCTTTTCAATATCATTTGCCAGGGTAAGCAGTTTGTCCAATTCTTCTACGGACAAATCCAGCGGGCTCATTAAATGCTGCATAAATTCCTCCTAGTTGTCATATTTTTCTTATCATATCTCAGAAGCGATGAAATTTCAAGAGGAAAAAGGTTTGCAGTGTGGTGAAAATTGTAGTATATTTGACCTAAAGGTTTGAAATAGGAAGCAGGGAGGCGCTGACAAATGCAAAACGAAAAGAGAGAATACAATGAGAAAAAGAGAGTCCTGTTTTTCGGTCTGCCATGGACGTTCACCAGTTATAGGATCGGTGGGGAGCTTTTGACGGTGAAGAAGGGGCTTTTGAAGACCATAGAAGATGACTGCTATATGTATAAAGTACAGGATGTGAAGATGACTACGACGCTGCTTGAGCACCTGTTTGGGCTATCCACGGTAATCTGTTATACCGGGGACACCACAGACCCCCAGATTTCCCTTACGCATATCAAGAATGCAAAGGAAATCAAGGGCTTCATCCTTGAGGCGTCCGAGGAGGCGCGGCGCAGGAGGCGAACCACGAATACGCTGGATATCGGCGCTTCGGAAGGGGATGGGTACTAAGCAAACGCCTGTAGCAGGAAGCTGCCTTGTGCGGTAGATTCCTGCTACAGGCGTTTAATTATCACCATCTGCGCCGGGCACGGCCGCTTTGCGGCATTTACATCTTCGTGCGGGTGAGCATCCCCCGGAGGGCTAAATATCTGGCAAATATTTAATGCCAGATATTTAGGAGGGTTTCTCAGCTTTCGGATATTTGCCGGGATGGTTTTGGGGCGTGCATGAGCAAATTTTCAAAAATAAGCCCAGCCGCCATCCAAAAAGGGGCGAAGTCCAGGCGGATGACGCCTTTTATATTCGTACGCGCTTTGCTGTAATCCCAGGGGCAGATTTTGTATTTCTTGAGGATGCTTCCGCTTATATATTCACCCAGGAAGATAAATGCGCCGTAAAGCGCCGCCCGAACCCCGGTCGGGAAATTGCGGATTAATTTACAGATTGGTTTTAAAAATGCGGCCATGCCGTATATAGGGAACATCCACAGGGACGTCTTCCCCATCAGTTGTAATTCACGTTTTCGGTAGGAGTCAAGGGCGGTGAATATGATTTCCATGCACCATCCGGTCAGCCCACATAGTAAAAAATTTTTTTTCATGGGAATTAATATAACCATTTTTGCATATCCTATGCAAAAAATGTTGACGGAAAAGTGATAGCCATTATATAATAGGTATGTTGTGAAAATTTATTACAAAGGAGTATGGTATTATGAAGAAAATGAGAAAGCTCAGCTTGCTGCTTGTGGCAATGCTGGTAATGACAATGCTTGGAGGGTGTGGCAGCTTTGACGCCAGCGGGTACATAAAGGCGCTGCTTGACAATTCCTACAAAAATGATTCCACTGCATTTGTGGAGCAGAAGGTAGGGACTGAGGAGCAGGCGAAAGAATTGTATGAGCAGGGGATTCAGACGGAAGTGGACAGCCTGCTTGCCGGCGTAAGCGTTTCCGAGGAGCTTCAGGGCGAGTTTAAGACCGTGTTGCAGGACGTTTATAAGAGCGTCAAGTATACCGTGGGGGAGGCAACAAAGCAGGATGACAATTCCTATGTGGTGGAAGTGAAATACCAGAAAATGAAAGTATTTGCATCTGCTATGGATAAATTCCAGGCAGGGCAGCAGGCTTATACGGATGAGCTTTCAGAGCTGGTGCAAAACGGCGGCGAATATCCGGCGGAGGATGAAATCAATGAAAAGGTATATACTATCTTGAAAGACTCTATCAAAGAGGCGGCGCAGAACGTTGAGTATGAGGATGAGACGTCCACGACAGTCCGCGTTGAGCTGAACGACAAGGTGTACAGCCCGAACCAGGAAGACGTGGAGGCCTTGGAATATGCGTTGTTTGACCTTGAGGAGGCTTCCGACCTGGGGCAGTAAAAATAAACAGATTGGACTGGAGGAAATCATATGGCTGAGAATGAGAAATGCAGCAGTGCGTCGACTTGTTCAAGGGAGAGCTGTGAAGGGTGCCCGAGCAAGGATGGCGGCACGCCGGAGAGCTTTAAGGAAGAAATGAACCCGTTTTCCAGCATAAAGAAAGTGATTGGCGTAGTCAGCGGCAAGGGAGGCGTAGGGAAATCTTTTGTGACGGCGTCTATTGCCAGGGCGATGAGGGAAAAGGGATACGAGACAGGGATTTTGGATGCAGATATTACAGGTCCATCTATCCCCAAGATGTATGGCGTGCATGGTCCGGCGGAGGGGAATGACCTGGGCCTTTTCCCGGTTTTGGCGAAGGACGGCACGAAAATTATGTCTTTGAACCTCATAATGGAAGATGAGGAGGCGCCTGTTATCTGGCGTGGGCCGGTGATTGCTTCTGCCGTGAAGCAGTTCTGGCACGACGTCTACTGGGGTGATT
Source organism: uncultured Lachnospiraceae bacterium (assembly GCA_949879775.1). GTDB lineage: Bacteria > Bacillota > Clostridia > Lachnospirales > Lachnospiraceae > Petralouisia. The sequence continues at coordinate 3,116 of CATLBW010000058.1, read as the reverse complement.
TGGATTATCTTTTTGTGGATATGCCCCCAGGGACAGGGGACGTGCCGCTTACAGTTTTCCAGTCTTTGCCGGTGGATGGGATTGTGGTTGTGGCTTCGCCGCAGGAATTGGTGCAGTTGATTGTGAAGAAAGCTATCAATATGGCGTCCATGATGAAAGTCCCGGTGTTGGGGCTTGTGGAAAATTACAGTTTCCTTAAATGCCCGGATTGCGGGAAGGAGATTAAGCTGTTTGGCGAAAGCCGGATTGATGAGGTAGCTGCCCAAATCGGCGTCCCGGTCTTAGGGAAAATGCCGTTAGACCCAGAATATGCCAGGTTGGCAGATGAAGGGAAGTTCCATCAAATCAGCAACCCTTATCTGAAAGACGCAGTGGATAAGGTGGAAAATATTTAATATTTCAATGCCTTTTGACATCGTAAGGCCTTGCGGGGAGCGGATTTGCTCCTCGCAGGGCTTATTTTTTGCAAAAATTTTTGTTAGTTATTCATAATTGATTTTTATGGGCGTAGGGATTACAATACCCATACGGATTTGAGATTCCATTCAAGGCTTCTCAGAATCCATGCCCGCTCTTTGCGGCGGGCCATATATTTCCAGCCGCCGGCATTCTCTGGCCGGCATAGAATTATCTTTTAATTTCTGCATAGGGATTTTGCGGCATCGAAGGTTTATCCTGCAATAGGTCAAGCCGTAGCGCTACGGCCGGTAGGGATGCCATACAAAGTTCTTAATCAGTTGGTGTTTTTTCACCAATTACCAATGCATGAATGAAAGAAAACGCTGTATCTCATACAGCAAAAAATAGCGGGATGGGAGCAATCTTATGCAGCCGCAGCTTAGGCAGGCTGCTTGGGGCGCCATGCATGGCCAAGGTTCCATTCTGCGGAAAGGAGGGACAGCCATGAAAGTTATCTTTGAGGAGTACAGCGGCATTATCATTACGGCGGTGGCAATCATTGCCTTGATTGCAGTCGCAGGGCTGCTGCTTGCCACAAACGGACCGGTGCACACGGCATTTGTGGACTTAATTGAGAATCTGTTCAAACAGGCGAAGTTTTCTTGACGCCGCGCAGCTAAGAGGTGATGAAAATGGCCGGGCAGCCCTTTGTTTTGGCTGCCCGGGAAGCCATCTGCAGAGAATGGAGGAAAAAATGAAATATGAATGGGAATTGACAGAGGAGGAATTTGGCCCTTTTTATCCCTTTATCCAAGATAAAAATGTGACGGATATTGATTACAACGGGAAGGATTTATGGATTTCAGACTTAAAAAGCGGGAGGTATCGTGCAGACGTTGTAATCGGGGATGATTTTATCGAGCGTTTTACCCATCGGATAGCCAACCGGGTCAACAAGCCTTTTAACCGCGCCAATAATGTGTTAGAGGCAGAGACGGATGAGCTGAGGATTAGTATTGTCCATGAATCGGCGGCAGTGTCCGGCCGCAGCATCTGTATCCGCAAATCGCTTCCCATGGTGCGCCAGACGATAGAGGGCATGTTGGACAGCGGCTATTGTACGTTGGGGATTTTAAGCCTTTTAATCAATTGCGTGAAGGCGAAAATGAATTTTGCATTTTGCGGGGAGCCAGGCGTTGGCAAGACGGAGTGCGCGAAATTTTTTTCCCAGTTTATCCCGCCAAACCAACGTGCGATTACAATAGAGGACAACCTTGAGATGCATTTCCATGAAATTAACCCGGAGAATGACTGCGTGGAACTTCAGGTCAGCAAGGATTTGAGCTATACGGAGGCGATTAAGCTCTGCCTGAGGCAGAACCCGAAATGGATTATCTTGTCAGAAGCCCGCTCTACGGAGGTACAGTACCTGTTAGAGCAATGGTCCACCGGGGTATACGGGTTCACGACGCTTCATTTGGATGATTTAAGGAATTTGCCGGACCGTATCATGAACATGATTGGACGTTCTAAAGACGCTGACCGGCTGGAGAACTATATTTATGAATTTATCAGCGTGGGCGTGCTGCTGCGGCAGCGTCAGGATGAAAAAGGGGCGTTGGAGCGCTATATTGACCAAATGTGCTTTTTTGACAGGTCTGGCGGCCAAAATATGGTTTATATGCTGGTGAAAGATGGAAAGCAGGTTTCGGATGCGATACCAGGCGATATCTTAAAGCGGCTGCACAGGGCGGGGGTCCAGGAGCCGTTTCGGTGCTTGCACACCTGCGCCTTTGAGCCGCTGGACATTGCCTTGGTAAAGGCATCCTGGGAACTGGAACAGGAGGTAGTATGAAGGGTGAAGCCGATAAACGTAAGAAGCGCAGGAAGGGCGTGGAGAAGTTAGAGTTATTCCATCCGGGGAATTTGCAAAGGCAGATTGACGGCTATGGCTACAGTTTTTCCATGGGAAGGTATTGGGCGTTCCTGCTGGCGTCCGTGGCGGCTGCTGTGGGATGCGGGGTTTTGTTCAGCCTGCGCTGGTACTTCATTGTCCTGGTGGCGGCTGCGTGTGCCATGGCGCTTCCGTCCCTTATACTCGATGGCTATAAGCAGATGTACGCGCATAAGCAGTTTTTGGATGTGTCGGATTACATGGAGCAGATGATGTATTCTTTCCGCTTGAACCAGAAAATCCTTCTTTCCCTGAAGGATACCCGCACATTGTTCCGGGAAGGCAGGATGCATGAGGCGGTTGGGGAGGCAATCCATTATATTGAGAGGGGCAGCTATCAGCATGAACTGTACAAGGAAGCGTTGGAAATTGTCGAGCGCGCATACCCGGCAAAACGTTTAGGCGCCATACATGAATACCTGAGGACGGTTGAGAGCAATGGCGGGGCCTGTGATGAGGGCATTGATTTGCTGCTGCAGGATAAGGCGGTCTGGGCTGATAATGTAATGTTATTGCAGGAAGAAAAGAAAGCGGCGCGCCTTAGGGTGGTGTTTTCCTTGGTGGTCACCATGCTGCTGGCAGTGGTTTTCCATATGGTGTACCGCTCCATGCCCGAGCAGTATACGATTGTTTACCATCCGGTCACGCAGGCAGTGACGGCGCTGTACCTGGTTTTGAATGTCGCAATTTTTAAGAAAGCCAGCGGGCAGGCTGCCAAGAGCTGGATTGTGCAGGAGGATATGCAGGAGGAAAAAATATCCGA
>CATLBW010000057.1 GCA_949879775.1 uncultured Lachnospiraceae bacterium | reverse complement strand
CGCTGTAAGATTCTCGAATCCTTTTATATCTTCCTGCACGGACCATAGTTTTGGCGATATGTTACATTTCTTAATTGCTGATATAACTTTCTTTGGTACTTCATCCTGTGATGTGCACACAATAGCTTTTACTTTAGATACTTTGATGCGGTATACAAAATCACTTTCCGTCAGCATGTGGGTGGCAGGGATCATCACCGCCCCCAGCTTATGGAGAGCCACTGCCGCAAACCAATATTCATAATGGCGCTTAAGCACCAGCATGACCCGGTCTCCCCGGACAATGCCTGCCTCCTGGAATACATTTGCCATTTGGTTGCTGTACTTGCTGATGTCTGAAAACGTAAAAATATGCTCCTCGTCCTTTGTGTTGCACCAGACAAGCGCCGTCTTTTCCGGCTCCTCCTTAGCAATCACATCCACAACATCATATCCAAAGTTAAAATTTTTTGGAAAATCAAGCTTTAATTTCTCCAAATTCCCTTGTGTATCCATGACTTCCGTACAGAATCTCTGATATATGCTCATAATTACTCCTTGTTCACTGCATCCACGCCAATGCGGCGGAAACGCTCATAACGCTTGCCGACTAAATCAAGGTCTTGGGACAATTCCACAAGCTCCTGCGCCAATAATGCACGTATGCGCTCGTAAAATTCCTTTTTGCCAATATCATCCTCCGATAAAATGCGTTCAATCACGCCAAGGCTTTTGGCGTCCTCCGCCGTAAGCTTTAGCCTCGCTGCCGCCATCTCCGCTTTCGACGAATCCTTCCAGAGGATGCTGGCACAGCCCTCCGGGGAAATCACGGAATACACGGCGTTCTGCAGCATCCACACGCGATCAGCCACCGCAAGCGCAAGCGCGCCCCCGCTGCCTCCTTCACCAATCAAAATTGAGATAATAGGCACGCACAGCGTAGACATTTTCATTAGATTTTCTGCAATTGCCTGCCCCTGGCCACGCTCCTCAGCCCCTATACCGCAATATGCGCCGGAAGTGTCCACAAAACAGATCACTGGCCTGCCAAACTTCTCCGCCTGTTTCATCAACCGGAGGGCCTTGCGATACCCTTCCGGGTGGGCGGCCCCGAAATTGCGGTAGGTACGCTCTTTTGCCGTATGTCCTTTTTCAATAGCGATTACCGTAACCGGATTGCCGTTTAACCTGGCAACCCCTCCAATGAGCGCATGGTCGTCCGCAAAGCGGCGGTCGCCATGGAATTCGATAAACCCTTTAAAAATATGTCTGATATAATCAAGCCCGGTAGGCCTTTCACTATCACGGGCAAGTTTCACTCTGTTATAAGGTATCAGGCTCAAAGTATTAACCTCCATTATGCATTTTTATCAGCTCCGCCAAATATTTCCTCTGGACAACACGAGAGACGATGGCATCAATAAACCCATGTTCCAACACAAACTCCGACTTCTGGAATCCTTTGGGCAGAGACTTCTTGGTCGTCTGCTCAATTACCCTTGCCCCCGCAAACCCAACGGTAGCTCCAGGCTCTGCCAAGATAATGTCAGCTTCCATGGCAAAGCTCGCCGTAACGCCGCCAGTGGTGGGATCGGTCAATACCGCAAGGTATAACAGCCCGGCATCGCTGTGCCGTTTCACGGCTGCGCTCGTTTTTGCCATCTGCATAAGGGACAACAGCCCTTCCTGCATCCTCGCGCCCCCGGAGACTGTAAAACCAATAACCGGCAGGCGGTGTTCAAGGGCATATTCAAATAAAGATGTAATTTTTTCTCCCACCGCGCTTCCCATGCTGCCCATCATGAATGAAGCATCCATAACAAACAGGCAAATGTCCTGTTTCCCTATCTGGGCTGTGCCGCATACCACAGCCTCCTCCTCGCCGCTGGCGGCGCGGACATTTTCCACCTTATCCCTGTATCCTGGAAAATTAAGCGGGTTGCCCGCCTTCATCCCTGCAAACAATTCATGGAAGCTGTCTTTGTCCACAAGCATCTTAATACGCTGCCTCGCCCTCATGCGAAAATGGTAACCGCAGGGACAGACCAACCGATTTGCCCAAAGGCGGCTTAACGGTATATCTTTATGGCAATTGGGGCACTTTTTTTCCGGTTCCCCTTCATCCCTCTGCACTAAGGCAGCCGACCTGCCACCTTCTTCCAATTGGTTTTTGGGTTTTAAAAAATTTATCAAAGCCATTACATCACCTGCTATTCAATAAAATTAATTTACCAATTAATAAATCTTTGTTCTCTATTCCCTTTATTTTCTATCTATTTCCCATAAATGTTAAATCGTAATTGCCTGTCGTGAACCTGTCATCCTCCACAATCCGAAGCTGTTCTTCTATATTTGTGGGGATGCCCTCAATGACAAGCTCACAGAGCGAGGCGCGCATCTTCCTTAATGTCTCCTCCCTCGTCTTGGCAAACACAACAAGCTTACCTAGCAGCGAATCATAATAAGGCGAGACAACCGTGCCTGCCATCAAATGCGTGTCGAACCTCACCGATGGCCCGCCTGGAATATGCAGCATGCCCAGGGTCCCACAGCTTACCGCATTAATCCGGCATTCGATTGCGGAACCTTTCATGCGGACTTCCTCCTGCGTAAAATTCAAGGGGATGCCTGCCGCAATACGGATCTGCCATTTTACAAGGTCTATGCCGGTCAACATTTCGGTAACGGAATGCTCCACCTGCAGCCGGACGTTCATTTCCATAAACCAGAATCCCCCAGCCTTGTCTACTAAGAATTCCAACGTACCTGCGCCAACATAGCCGATTTTTTTCACCGCTTCTGTCGCAAGGGCAATAATTTCCTTCCTCTGTGCGTCGTTTATGGCTGGGGAAGGGGTTTCCTCAATCAGCTTTTGGTTGCGCCGCTGCAAGGAACAATCCCTGTCGCCAAGGCATACAACCCTTCCCTGTTCGTCTGCCAAAACCTGCAATTCCACATGCCTTGCTGGGAAAATGTATTTTTCCAGGTATAAGCTGCCGTCCCCGAACGCGCTTAACGCCTCGCCAGTTGCTTGTAAGTATGCCTCTTCCAGATCCTCTTGCCCACGGATTAAACGGATTCCCCGCCCGCCGCCCCCGGCGCACGCTTTAAGCATCACTGGATAGCCAATCTGCTCAGCCTCTGTTTTGGCCTCCTCCACCGTCGCCACTGCCTTTGTGCCGGGGATCACAGTCAGCCCGGTATTGCGAATCAGCTCCTTTAAGGCCGCCTTGTCACTGAGGCGCTCCATGCTTTCCGGGTCAGGCCCTATGAACACCAAGCCGTTTTTACGGCAAAGCCGGGCAAAATGGGCATTTTCTGACAAAAACCCGTAACCTGGATGTATCGCCTGCGCACCTGCCAAGATTGCGGCGCTGATAATCTGTTTTTCATTCAGGTAGCTTTCTGAAGCCTCCGCGCCTCCGATACAATAGCTTTGGTCCGCCAGCGCCACATGAAGGTCATTTTTATCAGCTTGGGAATATACCGCAACCGTGGCGACTCCCATTTCCTTACAGGCACGGATAATGCGCACGGCAATCTCGCCGCGGTTTGCAACCAATATTTTAGAAAACATATTTTACTCTCCCATAATTGCAAAGGAAAAATCAGCCGATACGCAGACCTTCCCGTCCACCGCAACAATCCCCTCCGCAAAATAAAAAGGATGTTTTGCCCTTTTTATCTTACACTCTGTTTTAACCGTATCGCCAGGCTTTACAGGCGAACGGAATTTTACGTTATTAAGGCCCGTGTAAACAGGAAGTTCCCCCTCGCCCATGGCGTCTTTCATCAAAACGCAAGCTGACTGCGCAAGGATTTCGCAGAGAATCACGCCTGGGACAATCGGGTTGCCGGGAAAATGTCCTTTTAGGAAAAATTCATCGCCGCGCACGGTGTAATGTCCCACCGCAACGCCCCCTTCTTCCGTCACCTCATCCAGCAAAAGCATATGTTCCCTGTGGGGCAATATGTCCATAATCTCTTCTCTATTCATTGTCTTACCTCTTCATGCGGAATAATTCCGTGCCGTATTCCACGACCTGGTCGTTTGTCACGCAAATTTCCGTTATCACGCCGTCCTCTTCGGCGGTAATTTCATTCATCAGCTTCATGGCCTCCACGATGCAAAGTATCTGTCCTTTTTTCACATGGTCGCCAATCGCGACATAGGGTTCCGCGTTTTCAGCCGGGGCAGAATAAAATACGCCCACAAGCGGGGATGTCACGCTGATATAGTCCGTCTGTGCAAGTTCTGGCGTAATTGTGGCATTTGCAGGGCCTATCGGCATAGCTGCAGAATTTGCAGCGCCTACTGCCACCACCTCTTTTACCGCCGCAGGGACAGCACGCTCAAGGCGCACAACTTTATCACCCTGCGTAACCTCAAGCCCAGTCAGCCCAAGCTCCTGCATTAATCCCGCATATTTACGGATATCTGTCTCATTCATAATCTAATTACACCTTTCTAAAAGCCAGGCAGGCATTATGCCCCCCAAAACCCAAGGAGTTGGACAGCGCTAATGTGATGTCTGCTTTTATGGCAGTATTAGGCACACAGTTCAAATCACATTCCTCATCCTGCTCTAACAGATTAATGGTGGGAGGGATGATCCCCTCCTTCAAAGCCTGCAAACACGCCAATGCCTCCAATGCCCCTGCCGCGCCGAGCATATGCCCGGTCATTGATTTCGTGGAGCTTATATAAGCTTTCCTAGAGGCTTCCTCGCCAAGGGCTTTTTTTATCGCAAGGGTTTCCACAACATCATTCATCGGCGTGCCGGTCCCATGGGCATTGACATACACAAGGTCCTTTTCACTATACCCTGCTTCTGACATTGCATCTGACATTGCCCGCGCTCCTCCCCTGGCTTCTGGGTGGGGAGCTGTGATATGGTAAGCGTCGCAGGTTGAGCCATAGCCGCAGACCTCTCCATAAATTTCTGCGCCGCGCTCCCTGGCATGTTCATATTCTTCCAAAACGAGCGCCACTGCGCCCTCTCCAATCACAAAGCCACCTCTGCGTTTGTCAAAAGGCAGAGACGCTTCGTCTGGGTTCTGCGAAGCAGATAAAGCCAGCATATTTGCAAAACCCGCCACTGCCGACGCATTGATAGCGGCCTCTGCCCCTCCGGTAATGACTGCGTCTGCATAGCCGTGGCGAACCATGCGCATGGCTTCGCCTATGGCATTAGATCCGGAAGCGCAGGCGGTAACTGCTGGCATAGCCGAGCCGCGGCAATCGTGCCGGATGGCAATCATGCCTGCCGCCATATTGGCTATCATCATCGGCACAAACAAAGGGGATACACGTCGGGGCCCTCTCTCCATCAGCTTTGTATGCTCTTTTTCAAAGGTCCCGATTCCTCCAATGCCAGTACCAAACATCACTGCAAAGCGTTCCGGCTCCACAGTTCCTTCCACGTCGCTATCATCCACTGCCTGCTGTGCTGCTGCCACGGCAAACTGGGCATAGCGGTCCGTACGCAGGATGTCGTTCACTTCCAGATAATCACCCGGCTCAAACCCCTTTACCTCCGCTGCCAGCTTTGCCTTGAATTTTTCTGTATCAAACAATGTAATCATTGCTATGCCGTTCTTGCCATTTTTGAGGCTTTCCCATGTATCTTTTGCGTTGTTCCCAACCGGTGTGACCGCACCGATTCCGGTGACAACGACTCTTCTATCCCTATTTTCACTCATAACTTCTTCTCCTTACATTGCAATACCATCAAGATACACACTTTTGCCAATTACATAGCGATGCCGCCATCGACACGCAGTACCTCTCCCGTTACATAATTTGCTGTCGCGAGGTAAGCTGCCGCCTCTGCTATGTCGGAAGGCTCGCCCATCCTGCCAAGCGGGACTGCCGCCAGCAGCGGATTGTCTTCCTGCTCTTTTGTCATGTCTGTTTTGATAAAACCTGGCGCTATGGCATTGCAGCGGATTCCCCGGGACGCAAGTTCTTTGGCCACTGATTTCGTAAGCCCTATCAGGCCTGCTTTAGACGCCGCATAATTACATTGCCCGGCATTGCCAGTCAGCCCAACGACGGAGGCAATATTAATAACGCACCCTTCCCTGTTCCTTACAAACATGCCCACACAGTGCCTAATAAAATTAAATGCGCCTTTAAGATTTGTGTCAATTACTTTTGCAAAGTCATCTTCCTTCATCATGGCACAAAGACCATCTCTGGTAATCCCAGCATTGTTCACTAAAATATGCACCGTGCCGAAGTCAGACTTAATGGCTGCTATTGTCTGTTTGACCGCATCAAAGTCAGACACATCGCATACGTATGCAATTGCTTTTACACCATATTTTTCCCGGCAATTTCCACATACGTTGTTCGCCGCATCATGGTTACCTGCATAAATCACTGCAATATCTGCGCCAAGCGATGCGAATTTATCAGCAATTGCCTCGCCGATTCCGCGTGACGCGCCTGTAATGACTGCTGTTTTTCCCTTTAACATGATTCTGCCTCCACTAAATATATAAATGGCGTTTAATTATCGCCATCTGCGCCGAGCACGACCGCTTTGCGGCATTTAAATCTTCGTGCGAGTGCGCATCCCCCGGAGGGCTATATATCTAGTACAACAAATATTAAGTAACTGACATCTTCACTTGTCTAATTGTCCAGCTACTGCGTCAGAAAATCTAGCTGTAGCCACCGCTACACCGTCAATTTTCTTCCTTGTATCTGAATCAATTATCCTGCGTGAATATATCAAAGACTTAATTTTCGTTGTACTAGCAACTATATAATGCCAGATATATAGTCGGTAACGGTAACTGCCGTCACCTGGGGATTAATCTTTTTTATCATATTTGTCAATGTCTTGCCTGGCCCAATCTCAATAAAAGTATCTATTCCCATTGCCGTCATATTATTTATAATCTTTTCCCACTGAACAGGACTGCAAATCTGTTTCGACAGCAAGCCCACAACATCGTCTGTATAGGGTTCGGAAGTCATATTGGAATAGAGCGTCACTTGCGGCGCTTTCCTCTTTGCCTTTATAAGCTCTTCTGCAAAAGCCTTCGCCGCCCCCTCCATGAAAGGGGAATGGAACGCGCCCTTCACCTTGAGCGGGATTGCCCTGCCTTTTGCAGCCCTTACTTCCGCAGAAAAATCCGCCATTTGTGACGACAGGCCGGATACGCTGACCTGCCCCGGGGCATTAAAATTCACAGGATATATATCCGGGAACCTGCCGCAGATTTCCTGCACCTGTCCTGCTGGCAGCTTGACAACCGCCGCCATGGCAGTGTCAAACTTTTCCGCTTCACGCTGCATAATTTCCCCGCGCCTGCATACCAGGCGAAACCCTGTCTCATCGTCAAATATGCCCGCCGCCACGGCAGCCGTCACTTCTCCAAGTGAAAAACCCGCCACAGCGCACGGGCAGATTCCTTTATCTTGCAAAACCTTTACCGCTGCTAATTCATAAGCAAACAGGCAAGGCTGTGTATTCTTCGTTTCTTTTAACTCTTCTTCTGTGCCCTCAAAACATTGGGACGATGTGCCTGGACGCAGACGGTCACACATTCCATAGATGGATGCGGCAACAGGATATTTTTCTGCTATGTCCCTGCCCATCCCGCTATATTGGTCTCCCTGCCCCGAAAATACAAAAGCTATTTTACCCATTGCGGCGCCCTCAGGAGAATAGGCTCAGCCTCCTCCATAACTTCCTTAATAATCTCCGCCGCAGGCTGCTCTTTTTTCACCAATGCGGCAACCTGGCCAGAAAGGAAACATCCCTTCTTATTGTCCCCCTCCTGCACAGCAAGGCGAAGTGCCCCTGCTCCAAGCGCCTCTAACTCTTCATCCGGCATGCCGCCGTATTCTGCTTTGGAATAATCCCTTGCAAACTGTGTGCGCAGGCTGCGTACAGGATGCCCTAAACGCTTGCCCGTCACCATAGTGCAGAGATCCTTTGCTTTGATAATCTTTTCCTTATATGCAGGGTGGACCAGGCACTCCTCAGCGCTCAGGAAGCGGGTCCCCATCTGCACGCCGCAGGCACCCAGCATAAACGCCGCTGCAACGCCCCTGCCGTCAGCAATGCCGCCTGCCGCAATCACCGGAAGCGTCGTCGCATCGCAAATCTGGGGGACTAACACCATTGTCGTCAACTCTCCCACATGGCCGCCGCTCTCCCCTCCTTCAGCTATGAGCGCAGACGCTCCCAGGCGCGTCATCAGCTTTGCCAGGGCAACCGAAGCCACAACCGGAATGACCTTGATGCCTGCTTCCTTCCAGGCTTCCATATATTTCGAGGGATTACCTGCACCAGTTGTCACAACTTTTACACCCTCATCTATTACAACTTGCGCAACCTCATCCGCAAAGGGACTCAGCAGCATAATATTCACTCCTATAGGCTGATTGGTAAGCGACTTCGCAATCCTCACCTGCTCCCTGACATAATCGCCCGGGGCATTTCCGGCTGCGATTATACCCAGGCCGCCGCCCTCTGAAGCGGCAGCCGCCAGCCTGCCATCAGCAATCCAAGCCATACCACCTTGAAATACCGGATATTTTATGCCCAATATCTCACAAATCTCTGATTTAACCATAATTTACCCCTGCTTTTTCTGAATTAATTCATCCAAATCATTAATCGTCTCAATTTTTTCATCTAGCTCAATCTCCGTGCCAATCTCGTCTTCCAGCTCCATTAAAAGCTCCACTGTATCAAGGGAATCAATCCCCAGGTCTGAGAACTTACTCTCCGGTTTGACAACCGCCACGTCACAGCCAGTACGTTCCGCAACAATTTTTGCAATAGCTTCAAAATACATAGTCATGTTCCTCCAATCAATTTTATAACGGCAAACTGCCGCTTGTTATTGGTAGTATAACCCAGGAAGTGTTCCAAAATACTGCCCCCAGAGTTCCAAAAGCGTTCCCATAACAAAGTGGGCAAGCCCGCATTTTTTATCTTACAAGAGAACAAAGCGGACAAGTCCGCATCAGCTCCCTAAATCCCTCATTCATGATTGGCTGGACATCCAGTGGATGTCCGTTTAGCGCGGACCGAAGCGAAGCGTAGACCTTGGACGATTTGCTGCGCCGAGCATAATTGCGAAGCAATATTTTCCTCTTGTGCGAGTGCGCATATTATTTTTTATCTTATAGGAAAGGCACTTTCACGCGTTAGCGTGACAAGGTCTTTGCTATAAGATGAAAAACGCCCCTGGCGTTAGCCAGAGGCGCAAATTGAGGTTCATTTCCGTAAGCCCTGCTTTTATTTTACAGTAAGCTTAACCTTCACACTCTTCTTATTGTATGTCTTTATTGTAATGGTCGTTGTCCCTTTCTTCTTCGCTTTCACCTTACCGGCAGCAGATACCGTAGCGACCTTTTTCTTAGAAGAAGTGAAGGTAATCTTACCCGCCGTCCCCTTAGGCAGCGTTGCCTTAAAGGTTCCTGATTTCCCTTTCTTTAAAGAGACCTTCTTGTTCTTTATCGTTTTCTTATTGAACGTAACCTTGTAAATCTTATTCGGCGCTTTCTTAACCGTAACCTTATATACTTTTGCTTTATTCCCAGTCTTAGGAATCGCCTTTACCGTAACGGAACCTGTCTTCTTCGCTTTCACCAAACCCTTGGAACTCACAGTGGCAATTTTGGTGTTGGAACTCAAATATGTGCAGTTCTTGGTCTTTATGGAAAGCGTCTCGCCCACGCCCAAAGACACCTTCTTGGTAGAGGATGCTTTCAGTTTAACCAGCCCCTTTAGTGCCGCATCAAGGTTCTTTTTCGCCGTATCCACCTGTGCCTGCGTCGCCTTTGTATTCTTAGCGACATTCTGCGCTGCCGTCAGGGCAGTTGCCAGCTTCTTGTAAGTAGCCGGCGTATAGTCGATCTGTTTCTTTGCCTTTGCCGAAGCAATAGAAGCATTGAGGGCTTTCTTATCAACAACCGTCCCTACCGGCGGCTTCTCATCCGGCTTCTTTGTATGGTTCACTTTTACAACAGTGAGTGACATTGCCGGGACTTCGTAGGTCATGCTCCCGCCGTTAAGCGTTGCCTTTGTGCTCACAGGCGCAACCTTCGTCTGCTCCTCCATCGTATTCATGTCCATAGCATCTCCGGACAAGCAAATCAGCTCTACTTCCGCGCCGTCTTTGACGCCCGGGTAATTCAAGGTAATCTCCTTGGAATAATCCGCATGGTTTACCAGCTTCGTATAAAGGTAATAATCATCCTCCGACGTCACATAATATAAATCTGTCTGATGCCCCTTCCTCATATCGTAGGAAGCGGTATCGATATTGTATTCCTCCAATGTCGTGTCAACGATATGTTTGCCGTAATTGTTAGAGTACATGGTCTGCACATAGTAACTTGGCGTGCCGTAACTCTCAAAAGCGTTAAATTTAATCAGGTTATAATCCCAATCCCTGCATCCCTCACGCTCAAATAAGGGCGCATAGGAAGCGTGGCGCACGATATCGCCGTTACGCTCAAGCCCTGTCATGTATGCCGCCTCGCTGATTGCCGTGTCTAATACGTTCTCCTTGGTGGTAGTCAAATGCCCTGCATATTCGCCGACAAACACATTGCTGCCGCCCTCATTCAGACGCTTATAGTTGTCATAAATATAGTCGCCATTCAAAAGCGTATTGTCGCCGTCCGCCGTATAATTGATGTAATAATGCTCATCTACCAGCGTCTCGCCCGGCATATCCTTGTTAACCCAATTCCATGCGCTTGTGTTCTGGCTGCCCTGATAGTACGGACCCGTGGAAGAAATCAGCGTAATTTTCCTGTCCTTGTAATGCTCTTTGACATATTTCTCCACATAATCTTTGATCCATTTGAAGTTTGCATAATAGGAAACGCCTATCTCCGGCTGTTCCCAGTTCTCATTGCCAATGCCAAGGTAATTGAGGTCAAACGGCTCCTCATGCCCGTTTGCCACACGCTTCTTCGCCCAATACGCCTGCGTCGCGGCGGAGCTATTGGCATCCCCCCAACAATAATCAATCAAATGCGTCGCATGGTCTGCAAACGGCTTTAGCTGTTCACCGCTGACAGACGCACCGGAGGCCTCCGTAAACTGGCAGAAAATACCAGCGCTGAGAATCGGGAATGCCTGTGCGCCCAAATCCTCGCAGAGCGTGAGAATCTCATGGTAGCCAAACTGGTAAGACATCATATAACCATAATTTTCCCCTGCCGTCCCATAATTCACGGATTTCCACGGGCTTCCCCAATAACTTCCGATTGCCCTTCTCTCTTCCAGAGGCCCAACGGAATCTTCCCAGTTATAGTAACCGTCCGTACCATAGCTGCCTTCTACCACGCAGCCGCCTGGGAAACGGATAAAGCCCGGCCCTAACTGCTGCAGCTTCTCCACCAAATCCTTCCTAAGGCCCGCGCCATAGGAATAGTTCTTATTGCCATATCCAAAGCCATCGGTTGGGATCAGGGACACCATGTCAATATACATTGCATCCGAAGCCCCAGCCCCTTCAAAAGTCAAAACTAATGTCCCAAGCTTTGTATTATTCCCCGTCAGGGACGCAGAAACCTTCTGCCAGGAGCCGTCCTTCTTTAAAGGCACTGCCACCTCGTTGGTAAGCGCCGCCCCACTGTCATCCACAACCTTCACCTTCACCGTCCCGGCATAAGCGCTGGCAGCTTTCATGAACATAGAGAAATCATACTTTACGCCGCTGCGGATTCCCATTGCGGATTTATCCAGGGAATCCCTTCTGACAAACCCATGGTTGGATAACGTCTGGTTCCCGGTAATCTTCGCATAATTCTTATTATTGTCATTCAGCCCGTCCGTGCGCTCTACCACAAAGTTAGCCGCATTGCTGCTGCGCCAGTGGAGCTTCCAGGAATTCTGGTCGCCTTTTACCGCTGGGGATGTTGTCGAGTGCAGGTTCTGGTAATTTTCAAAAGAGTTATTCTTCACCAACTCTGCGGAAAGCCCGCCGTCTGCCGAGCTGTTAATATCCTCATAAAATACGCCATACAATTCCTGGCTGATATCCACGCCTTTCTTCGTACGGTCAATCGTCATCGCGTACTCTGTCGTCTGATTGGACAGAACCATAAATTCTATGTCTTTGTCCATCTTAATCCCTGGCTGGCCTACCTTCGTGCAGGTCGCCGTCAGGGTAACCTTCGTATCTTTAGAAGGCGGCGTAACCGTCCCGTCATCCGCAACCACATCCGGATTTTTGCTCTTCCAGGTAACGTTCACCCTGTCATTCATTGCCTTGGATGGAAGCGTCAGCTTCTTGCAGATACGGCTGGCAACCCTTCCCTTCTTAATTTCGGGAATCTCTAAGGAATTTGCCGCTGCCGACACCACAAACTCATCGCTGACGTTTGCATAAACTTTCCAGCGGTACACGCCGACAGAGTCGCCGGCAATCGTCATATACATACGGATAGCCTTGGTCGTAACCTGCTCTATCGTAATCTGGTTGTATCTGTCATATTTGGAATAATTCTTCTTGTGGGACTTTATCACGGCGTCCTGCCATGTGCCATTGGCGTCCTGGTACTGGAAGCGGACTTTAGAAGGAATCTTCATCCCGGCCTCGCTGCCATACCAATATACCTGAAAAGTCTTGGTCGTCACCGCCTGGTCCCAGTCATATTGAAGCCAGCACTCCTGCCCGGCTGCATGCCCGGTCCCCCAGTTGCCCCAGCCTTGGCCATTGCCACCATCGGAACGGGTCGGCTCAAAAGCCTCATTATTAATGCCATATAAGTTCTCCCAGCTTGACGTATGGTTATTATGGGCGCTTGGAACCGCGTAAACCGCCACATCCGGCAGGCTTAAATCAGGGCTTGGCTCCTCAGGGGGAACCACTTCGGGCTTCGGGAAATCTGCCGGCACCTCGCCCAACAGCTTCCAGTCAAATACAGCAACCGGCATATTGTTCGTATGCTGCATCGTCACGCGGATTGCCGACGTGGTGACTGCCGCCTCAAACTCATAGGTCACCGCCTGGTTTTTCTTTATTTCCCAGGTACCTTTCCTGGCAACCTTTTCCCAATTCCCAGCGTCGTCCTTATACTCGACCGTAATATCCCTCGGCGCGACAACGCCATCAACATTGTCATAAAACTTAATCACCATGCCGGTCAGCGTAGCTTTCCGCGCGCCAAAATCATACTTCATCCACTGGGGGCGTGTGGCAATGTTCGGGTCTCCATGGGCGTTCCAAAATGACTCTCCGCTGTCAGACGCATCGGCAAAATTATCCGGTCCCATGCCATACCCAACATAATTAGCGGATGGCGTCGCATAATCCCTGAGAGTCGGTTCGTCAACATTCTGCCAGCGATCCGCCGTCCCCAATATTTCCCCTGGCTCTGCGGCCATTACAACCGACGGCGCCTGCGGGGCTGAGATTGAAGTAAACATCAGCGCCCCCGCTAACAGCAGGCTTGCAATACCGCGTAATTTCTTTAATTTCATATAATTTCTCCTTTCCTTTACTATGCAGGATACACAAAATCCCCACCGTACAAATATAGTTCATTATAGCTTTTTTCCTTATCCTGCTAAAGGAAATTCTTTTAAGGTTGTAGCATATTTTTAAGGTTATGGCATATTTTTGGGTTTCCCCCACTGAAAACCCTGCGCCATCTTTTCATACCGCCAAGTCTTTCCTTCCATACGCCACATGGGCAGCGGCAACGCTGGCAGCCAGCACAACCAGCCCAAGGGCTGTCCCTTCCATGTAAATTTCCCCCGTGCTGAATAAATCTGAGGCGTTAGCATAAGAAAAGGGGCTGAATAATTTATAGCCTGCCAAATCCGGGACGACACGCGCGATTAAATCGTACGCATAGAGTAACAACGCAAGCCCTAGCGACAACCCCAGTTTATTTTTCCTCTGAAACGCAGATATGCAAAAGCATATGCCTGCAACCTCAAACTGCATCAGTACCTGCATGCCATGGTACAAAAAAAGGCGGCAGAAATCCATCTCCCCGCCCAGGGCAAAAATACCCGCCAGGTACAATGACAGACAAAACAGGTTAAACAGGAGAATATGCGACATGACGGCAGACCATTTCGCCAATACGGCTTTCTCCCTTTTCAGCGGCAAGGAGAACAGAAATTCACCGGTATGCCCATCTTCCTCCTTAGAGAGCATATCGGCGCTGACAACAGCCGCAAACATAGCGCCCGACAGGCCATGGATTGTCCCCACTTCCGTGGCATAAAACCCTTCCAAGGTGGCGATGCTTAACTGGCTCATGCCAAACGCATCCGCAAAAAGCCCCATAGAGGCAAAACTTTCCGTCATGCTTTCCATGCTCTCTTGCATACTGGAAAAAAGCAGAATGCACAAAAAGCCTATGCCGCCTGCGCAAATGCCCCAGACAAGCAAACTCTTAACGTATTCCTTTAACTCATGCTTATAAATTGTAAACATGCCGATCCTCCTTACATAGTTGCATCCTCCTGGCGTCCCGCAGGCGAACCTTCTCCCTCCTGGCGCAAGGCTGCGTCCGGCGTATAAAAATGCATAAAAATTTCCTCCAGGGAAGGTTCCTCAATCAGGATATCCTGGATATCATGCCCTGCCAGGCCACGTACCAGCTCATTTATGTCCCCTTCATAAAGATAGCTCTCCTGCCTGCCCTCCCTTTGCAGCTTGACCCTTTTGGCGCTTGTCCTTGTAATATTGGCAACGGAATCCACGCACAGCAGCTTCCCCTCCTTCATAATCGCCGTGTTCTTGCAGTAATTTTTTACTTCCGAAAGGACATGCGTGGACAACATGCAAGTTGCGCCCTCTGCTGTATACTCCTGGACCAGCTTAAAAAATTCATTCTGCATCAAAGGATCTAAGCCGCTGGTCGGTTCATCAAAGACGAACAGCTTTGGCCGGTGCTGCATGGCGCATACAATCCCCACCTTCTTGCGGTTGCCCAGGGATAAATCGCTAATCTTCTTATCAACGTCAATTTGCAGCCTCTGGCACAGTTTCCCTGCCTCCTTGCGGCAATCCTTCTTCCTCACATCCGCAGCCATCCTAAGCAGGTCCTTCACCCGCATCTTTGGGTAAAACATAGTCTCTGAGGGCAGGTAGCCAACCTCACGCAAAATGCCCTCCCGGTCAGTCCTGATATCCTTGCCCAGAATACGGATGCTTCCCCTCTGGAAACGGATAAGCCCCAGCATGGAACGGATGGTTGTGGATTTGCCTGCCCCATTGGGGCCTAAGAAGCCAAAGATATCTCCCTTGGCCACCTGAAAGCTCACGTCTGACACTCCCCGGCATTTCCCATATGTTTTCGTCAAATGCCTGATCTCAATCACGTTTGGCATATCCATCCCTCCTCGCCTGAAAGAGCTTTAAATTCTCATTCATAATTTTGTCATCCAGCCTCCGTTTCGCTTTATAGACAAGGAATACGCAGGCATAGAGGATTAGCATATACGCAAAAAACAAAACGCTCACCCACACGGTTTTGCCAAACCAGCCGCCCCAGAAGGAAATGCCTGCGTAAACCAAGGAGCAAAGCACAAGGTAGGCGCCCTCTTTCTTCCCCAATTTTTCCCCCTCATCAAACCCAGACAAAAGGTATACCTGCACATAGCCCATCGCATACGTCAGAAAAATCATTTCCGCCATATGCAGGATGCTTGCCTGCAAACTTCCCGCCAGCAGGCGGTACATGCAATAAAAAAATAAAATAGCAAAAAAATACAGGCATGCCTTGAACTCTATGCCAATCTCTACCGCCAGATAATGTTCCCACACCGCCTGCCATTTCCTGTGTCTATTCATCTTCCCTGCCTCCCTTCAGCCTCCTGCGGAAATCAGAGGCATATGTCCTGGATATCATGATATGCTCCCCATTGCACATTGCCGCATCTATGCGGTTGGACGGCAGGCTCTTTAAGCTTTGTACCTTATCAATATTGATAATCATAGATTTACTGCACCGGAAAAAATTAATGCTGCTTAAAACGCTCCCTAATTTATTCAAAGTCTCATCCATAGCAAACACTTCTTCATCCGTATAGGCAAACGTCCTGCCATCCACGCTCTCAATATATAAAACCATCTCGGCGTCTATCATTATGCGCGTTTTTTCCTTCCAGCCTATCAGCTTCGCCTGCCCCTTGTTAATAAGGTTCCACAACCGTTCCACTTCCGGGGTCATCCGCCGGTATCGCAATATAACCTCGTCCTCTCCCCCTGGGATTCTCTCTAATGTGTACTTCATGTGCCGCTTTCCCACCTCCCAAGCATATTGGTTCACAGCCCGCAGCCGTACCGCAAATCCAACGCCTGCTGTGAACTCTGTCTTTATCTTACCAATCATCCATAAAGATGGCAATTCCAATTCTTGTAAGCAGCACTTTTTTGCAGATAAAGCGCACAACAAACCGGATAAGTCCGCCGGGATTTCTTATCGCACGAGTATGAGTAACATTTAAGATAAGAATTTCATGCTTTAGCGCAGCAAAGTATCCTCTTCTAATGTAAAAAGCCGGAAACCCGCCATAATCGTCATGCCACCTGCGCCTTCCTATAGACCTTATATAATACCGGTGCAAGGAGCAAACAGACCGCTGCATACACAGGAATAAGCACGTTCACCACATCTACTACTTTTCCGCCCAGCCCTACCAGAACCCAATCCTTTATTGTGATATAGACTTCCAGCAGTTGGTCGGGGAAGAAGGAGCATATCCCGGGCAAGGTGATAACCCTGCTCAAAAATGGGAACGCGCACAATACAACGAAAGGCACGATAATCGCCGTCGCCGTGGAACGCGTAACCGCCGAGGCAAGCATGGAGAGCGTTGCCGCAAATAATGTGCCGACATAGCCGCCTGTTACGATGAGCAGATATGCCTGGAAAAAAGTGATATTATACAGGCTCCTCCACATATCAAACTGAATTGGGCAATTTGCCCCATCCGCCCCCAATGCCAGCAGCACAATAAATGTATACAAGAGCACAAAGACAACATAAAAGACCGTGGCAATCAAAAAACCTGCGCCCATTTTTGCCAAAACTGCACGGTTCCTGCCTAACCTGCTTGAGAAAAAGATGGCGTCCGCCTTTGTCTGGAACTCACCGGAAAATATGCCCGCAACCAGGAAGCCTATAACCAATGCCAACATCAGGATAAACGTAGAGATGTTTTGCAGCAATGCGCTCCATCCGTCTGAATATTCATAATAAAAAGGCGTTTGCAAATCTTCATATTTCTTTATCAGATAATCTTTTTCGGAATCTGTGAAAGCCTCCTCTCCCGAACCAAGATATTGTTTGAGGTTGGAAACCCTCCTCTCATAGACGCTTTTTGCCTCCTCTGCGGAAATATTGTCGATAGCAAAGTAATCATAATCCCGCCACTCACTGAACGCACTGTTGATAAGCTCGGCAATATCAGAAAACCCCTGCTTTTTTGCATAAGCCTTATTAAGTTCCTCTATTTTATCTGACTTAGAATCCGGGGAACGGTTGATGGCGTCATTTTCCCTGACAACCGCTTCCAATACGTCTTGTGTGACCTCGCCTTTCCACTTATTCTTCTCAGCCCTAAGGCTTCTTGCTCCCAGTATGCCGCTCACATGGCTCCCATCGCTGCCGACATACTCCACCCGGTTCATGGTCAGCATACTCACTGCCGCAAGAATGATTAACAACAGCACAACCGCCATCCTGTTTTTAAACTTACAAAAGACCTTTTTCATTTCAAACCACAGCATCTTCTTCACCTGCTTTCTCCCCAAAATAATACAAAAATACATCTTCCAAGGACGCCTCTGCGCTCCTGGCGTTTTCAGACGGTTTCTCGTTGGCAATTATCCTAAGCTCCACGCCCTGCGGCTCCGCTTTCATATTAGAAATCTTGTATTGCCTCATATATTCAGGCACCATCTCCCTGCCTACAAAACACTGCCAGACACGTTCCGGCATAGAATTTATAATCTCATCCACCGTGCCCTTGTGCATAAGCGAGCCATCCTTCATCAGCCAGATTTCATTGGCAATATATTCAATGTCAGAGACAATATGCGTAGACAGGAGTACCAGGCGATCCTCGGAAAGCTCGCTGATTAAATTGCGGAAACGGATTCTTTCATTGGGGTCCAGCCCTGCCGTCGGCTCATCAAGCACCAATATTTCCGGATCGTTCAACATTGCCTGCGCCACCCCGGCGCGGCGTTTCATGCCCCCCGACAATTTTTTCATCTTTTTGCCTGCCGCCTTAGAAAGCCCTACCTTATCAATCAACTGCTTTACTCGTTTCCTTGCCACAACTGGACGGATTCCCTTAATCGAGGCAATATACATAAGGTAATCCTGCACCGTGAATTCGGGGTAAAAACCGAACTCCTGCGGCAGGTAGCCCAGCCGTTTACGGTATTCCCCATCCATTTTAAAGATATTTTTTCCATTATAGGTAATCGTGCCGCTCGTAGGCACAAGCAGCGTGCACAACATCCGCATCAGCGTCGTTTTTCCTGCGCCATTGACTCCCAACAGCCCATATACGCCGTTTGCCATCACAAGGTTGATGTGGTTTACGGCGGTAAATCCTGCAAATTTTTTTGTTAAGTCCTTAAACTCCAATTCCATTGTAATCCCTCCAAACCTTTGGGTAACTCATCCGACTTCCATCCTGTCAAATGATGTTTCTACATATTCATTACAATATTTTAACGTGCGGTAAACAAGAGCCGCCATACAGGCAAACGCAAGCCCCAATAGACCCAGCCACACAGGGAACGCGACCTTCCCATACACATTCTCATTGAGTACAATACAGAGCCAAACTGCGCTCCACATTACGCACAGGGCGATTGCCGCCGCTTCGCCAAGGCAGCGCTTACTGCATAACGCCCAAAAACAGATACATGCGGTCACGCTTAAAGGGAGCAGGAATTGAACCACCAATTCCTGCAGCTTTACATGAAGCCCGGCTGACGCCGCCTGGCAGAATATTGCTACCATTAAAAGATCCGTCACGCCAAACAGCAGCATACGCGCCGCATAGACCTGCCTGAGCGAATAATAACAGGCAGCTTCTATCTCCATGCTTTGGCTGGCTCTGTTTTTCCAAAATTCCGGGATAATCAGGATCACAAATAAAGATGCCATGACCCCCATGCCCCTCTGGGCAAACTGCTCCTCATACCCCTCCGCTAACACAGCCCACATCGCCGCCAGCAGCAAGAATTGGAGCAGCCACCATCTCTTTTGGATTACGCCAAGCTGCGCCCACAAAAATTCATGGTAAGATAACCGCCCTTCCCTCTCTGCCTGAAAAAAGGTTTCTTTTGAGCGGTTTACCGTTTCCTGGATTTTTATTTCTCTCGGTTCCAACAGGGCCATTTCTTTATAAACCGTAAGCTGTTCCCTAAAATTCATAGGCGCCCTCCTCTCCCATCCGCTGCCCCAGCATCTTTTTCGCCTGTTTCAGCCTATATTTTACCAGTGACACTTTCACCTGCAATACGTCCGCTATCTCCCTCATCTTCAAGCCCTGGAAATAATACAAAATAATCACCTCGCCAAATTCCGGCGGCAGGGACTTTACCGCCTCCTCCACTGCAATCCGCTCTATGACGCTATCCAGGGACACATAAACAGCGTTTTGTTCCAAATCACCATGCTCGGCAGGTATATCTTTTTTCTTCCTGTAAAAGTCCCGGCAGAGGTTGCCTGCAATCGTATATAAGTAATTTTTTGTCTTTCCCTTGTCATGGTAATCAGACAACTTTGCAAAGAAATGCAGGAATGTTTCCTGCGCCAAATCCTCCGCATACGCCCTGTCAAAGCAATGGTAATGGCAGTAATTCAATATTTCCCCGTAATATTTGCGGACAAACATATCAAAAGCCGCTTCATCTCCCTGCCTCATTCTCTTTATCATAAGGAAATCAGCATTCACAAAATCCTCCTTTCCCAATCAGAATGTTCCAAACGTTTTTCCCATCCTATTATGTATAACGAGCCAGGCATGGAAAAAGTCAGCGCTATTTGGGATTTTTTATCCTGGACAAGGCGGACAAGTCCGCATCAACTCCCTAAATCCCTCATTCATGAGGGACTTGGACGATTTGCTGCGCCGAGCACTATTGCTAAGCAATCGTTTCCTCTTGTGCGAGTGCGCATTTTACTTTTGTCTTATAGGAAGACACTTTCACGCGTTAGCGTGACAAGGTCTTTCTATAAGGATTAGGGTGTCAAAAGGTCCATTTTCATTGCAGAGCAAATTTTTTCAAGATTGTGCTACAATATCTTGAGGCGATGCGGCGCATCGTTGATAGATATTGTGGTGCAAGATTGAGGAAATTGGCCTG
>CATLBW010000056.1 GCA_949879775.1 uncultured Lachnospiraceae bacterium | reverse complement strand
TGTCATTTTTTCCATAGCATACCCTATGTTGCCGGTACTAACTTAATGACATTGCGGAGTGAACAGTAACGATATGGTAATCCCTATGCCCTTAAATGTCAAGAAATCTTGCAGACAGGCTGCTGGGATGGTATAATATCGCCAGATATTATACTTTGGGAAGCAATTCATATGGTAATATCGCCAGATATTATACTTGGGAAGCAATTCATGGCATAATATCGCCAGATATTATACTTGCGAAGCAATTCATGGTTTAATATCTTCCTACAAAGGAATCATCGTTATTATTTCAAAAATAAACAGCAAAGGAGTTGGACGCCATGCGTATAACGTTAAGTGGGAAAAATATCGAGGTAACAGAAGGGTTAAGGCAGGCAGTAGAGGACAAGTTATCCAAATTAGAGAGGTATTTCACTCCTGAGACCGACATTATCGTGACTTTGAGCGTGGAAAAGGAACGCCAGAAAATCGAGGTTACCATCCCGGTAAAAGGAAATATTATCCGTTCCGAACAAGTAAGCAACGACATGTATGTTTCCATTGACCTGGTTGAGGAAGTGATTGAGCGGCAGTTGAAGAAGTATAAGAATAAGATTATAGACCAGAAGCAGGCGGCGCCAAATTTCCAAAAGGAGTATATTGATAAAGAGGTAGATGAAGATGAAGATATTAAGATTATCCGTACCAAGCGTTTTGACATCAAGCCTATGTACCCGGAAGACGCCTGTGTGCAGATGGAGCTGCTGGCGCATAATTTCTTCGTGTTCAAGAATGCCGAGACGGAAGAAGTGAATGTCGTATACAAACGAAAAGGAAATACTTACGGACTGATTGAGCCGGAACACTGAGGACAAGCGATGTAACCAGGCCCCCATCAAAGATGGGGGCTTTTATATTCTCCTATAAGATAAAAAATAATATGCGCACTCGCACAAGAGGAAAATATTGCTTCGCAATTGTGCTCGGCGCAGATGGCGTATCCATATATATGGAAAGGTTTTGTCCGCTTTATTCTTTCGCGCAGTTTCTTGCCACATGGCATAAAATAGTATAAGATAACTGTGGATGTATAAATGGCCAGGCAGGGGCATGTAGTTTGTTCCTTTCATTTAGGAAAGCTTTATCACGCGTAAGCGTGGAATCAGCTTCTTATCATTGTTTCTTGTATATTGGCCAGCATAAAGGAGGATTGCCAGGTGAATATTGTAGTGTTGGCAGGAGGATTAAGTTCAGAGAGGGACGTATCGTTTGCGACAGGCCAGAATGTGGCAGGGGCGTTAAGGAAAAACGGGCATCAGGTAATTTTGCTGGATGTGTTTATGGGATATGGCGATGAAGAAGGGATGGACCTTTCAAATGTGTTTGAGCATTCCCAGCAAGCCAGTGTGGAAGTATCCGGTATTTCTAAGGAAGAGCCGGATTTGGCGGCAGTAAAGAAGATGCGCAAAGACCAAAGCGACTGTTTTTTTGGGCCGAATGTAATTGCGTTGTGCAGGAAGGCGGACATTGTATTTCTGGCGCTTCACGGTGAGAATGGGGAAAATGGCAAGGTTCAGGCAGTATTTGACCTGTACGGGATTAAGTACACCGGGACCGGCTACCTCAGCAGCGCGCTGGCTATGGATAAAGGGCTGTCTAAGAAACTTTTTGAGCAAAATGGCATCCCTACGCCCAAGGGGATTTCCATGAAAAAGAGTGAATGCCAGTGGGGGTTTATTAAGACCGGCCTGACGCTGCCTTGTGTGGTGAAGCCCTGTTGTGGTGGTTCCAGCATTGGGGTATCAATTGTGCGCACAGAAGAGGAGTATGAGAAAGCGCTTCAGGAGGCTTTCCGGTGGGAAGAGGAGGTTATCATTGAGGATTACATTGAAGGCAGGGAATTTTCTGTCGCCGTCATTGATTTCTCCGCGCTTCCGGTCATAGAGATTGCGCCGCTTGAGGGCTTTTATGACTATAAGAATAAATATGCGGCGGGGAATACCGTGGAAACCTGCCCGGCCAACATTCCGCAGGAGATTGCCGGGAAGATGCAGCGTTGTGCCGAGGATGTGGCAAAGGCCCTGGGGCTTGACACCTATTCGCGCATGGACTTTCTTTTGGACGGGGAAGGGGATATTTACTGCCTGGAAGCAAATACCCTGCCCGGAATGACGGCTACCAGCCTGATTCCCCAGGAAGCGCAGGCGGCAGGGATGGGCTTTGAAGAGCTTTGTGAACAGATTATCCAGATTTCCCTGAGAAAATATCGGAGGACGTTATGAGACAGATGACATTAGGGCAGATTGCACAGGCCTGCCATGGAACGTATGTAGGAGGGCCTGCCGGGATGCAGACGGAGGTTAAAGGCGTTGTTACGGACAGCCGTGAGGTTAAAGAGGGGTATCTCTTTATACCCATCAAAGGCGCAAGGGTGGATGGGCATGGCTTTATACCGGATGTAATTGCTAAAGGGGCGGCAGCCGTCCTCTCGGAGAAAGAGCTTACGGGCTGTGCAGCGCCGTACATCCGGGTAGAATCCAGTGGGCAGGCATTGAAGGATATTGGTGAATATTACCGCAGCCAGCTTACAATCCCCATCGTAGGCATCACAGGAAGCGTAGGCAAGACCAGCACCAAGGAAATGATAGCCTCCGTGCTGTCAAGGAAATATAATGTGCTTAAGACGGCAGGGAATTTTAACAATGAGATAGGGCTTCCCTTAACGCTGCTGCGCATTCGTGACGAACACCAGGCAGCAGTTGTGGAGATGGGGATTTCAGATTTTGGGGAGATGCACCGCCTCGCCAGGATGGCGCGGCCTGATATCTGTGTAATTACGAATATCGGCATCTGCCACCTGGAAAACTTAAAAGACCGGGACGGCATCCTGCGGGCAAAAAGCGAAATATTCGACTATCTTAAACCAGAGGGACATATTGTGCTCAATGGGGAGGATGACAAGCTGTCCACGATAACAAATCCCTCGGGCGTCCGACCGTTGTTTTACGGATTCCGACATGAGGAGGATGGCGGGGTTTGTAAGGAAATTTATGCCGACCAGGTGGTAAATTGTGGGCTGAAAGGCGTGAAAGCGCAGATACACACGCCAAATGGCGCCATAAAGGTGCACATCCCAATTCCAGGGGAACATAATATATTTAATGCGATGGCGGCTGCAGGCGTAGGCATTTTTTTAGGGATGGAGCTTACGCAGATCAAGGAAGGGATTGAACATGTGGAGACGCTCAGAGGGCGCGGCCGTCTGATGGAGATTGGCGGCATGCTTGTCCTGGACGATTGTTACAACGCAAATCCCGTATCCATGCGCGCTTCCTTAGACGTGTTATCTTATGGGCTGGGCCGTACAGTCGCCGTGTTGGGCGATATGGGAGAATTAGGCGAAAATGAAAAACATCTCCATTACGGCGTGGGGGCATATGCGGCAGGCAAACAGATTGACGCGCTTTTCTGCGCAGGGGAACTTTCAAAAGAGTTAGCGCGCGGCGCGCGTGAGAGCGGGATGGAACAGGTATTCTATTACGAGACGAGGGAGGAAATGACCTCGCAGCTCCTTAAATACCTGCAAGATGGCGACACGGCGCTCGTAAAGGCCTCCCATTTTATGGATTATCCGAAGGTGGTAGAGGCGGTAATTGCTAAATTCGCATAATAATGGCTTAATTAAAGCCAGCGACAAAAATAATTGCCGCTGGCTTTAGCTACGCTATTTTGCCATCATGTGCTTGTGCCGCGTTATTTTGCCATCATGTGCTTGTGCTGTGTTATTTTGCCATCATGTGCTTGTGCCGCGTTATTTTGCCATCATGTGCTTGTGCTGCGCTAACATTTCCTCAATTTTGCCGCGTGTGTAGGCGCCGGAAAACTTTCGCTGTTCTTTATCCAGGGCATTTAGGTAAATAGGTTCGCCATATTCGACAATGACGCTGCATTTGCGCATATAAGGCATGTGCTTTTCCCAGATATCCTGGCTGTTCGTAATTGCAATGGGGATAATTGGGCAGCCTGTCTTTTCGGCAATTTTCAGGCTCCCTTCCTTAAAAGGCAGCAGCCCTTCTTCGGGATGGGGGTTCCTGGTGCCTTCCGGGAAAATGCAGATAGAAATGCCTCTTTTGATATATTCAATCCCGGTGAGTATCGTTTTAAGGCCCTCCTTTAAGTTGGAGCGGTTTAAAAACAGGCAGTAAAGCCGTTTCATCCACACAGAAAGCAGTGGGACTTTCTTAAGGAAGTCCTTGGAGATATACCCGGTAAGCCCCGGACAGCGTGAGTAGGTGATAATGATGTCAAAATAGCTCTGGTGGTTGGGGATATACAAAACAGCTTGGTCCTTGGGGACGCGTTCTTCTCCTATTATCGTGATTTGTGTGCCAGCGAGGAACAGGACTACGCGGAATGCCCACTGCACGATGCGCAGGCTGCTCATATCGGCGGCATAGCTGTTGAATTTCTTGAAAATCCATTCAAAGACCATAATGGGAATCGACAAAACCAGAAAACAAATCAGAAAAAGTGAAACCAGGATTAATCGTATCATGTCTCTTACCTCTTTTTCGCATTTGTTTCCATTATACAAGGGGATTTCGGAAAATACAATCATAAATGCCTGAAAAAACCTATAAAATTATGGAGAGAATGTATTAGGAGGGCAAAAATATTGCTCATGGACAGGAAAATTTTTACGAAGGGGATGTGGCTTGCCTGGGCCATCGTTTTGGCGTTGGGCATAGCCAGCGGCTGCGGGCTGGAGAAGACGGGAGAGCGTAAATTAGAAGACTTGCCTTACACAATTTTAGAAGATAAAGAGATTCCCCAGGAATTTCTTGCTATCATAGAAGAGAGGAAAGAACAATTGTTTAAGCTGACATATACAGATGATGAAAATTTATATATCGCTGTGGGGTATGGCGTGCAGCAGACCGGGGGCTATAGCATTTCCGTCAACCAATGCTATTTAGCGCAGAACGCCATCTATTTTGACACGACATTAATTGGCCCGTCTAAGGGAGAACAGGTGAATGAGGCAAAATCATACCCGTATTTGGTAATTAAGACGAAATATTCGGAAAAAAATGTTGTTTTTCAGTAGAAATATAATAGGAATCTGTTTTTAAATATGTTAAGATATAAGTTAAACGCGACAAAATTAGCTTATTTCGGAAGGGAATTACAGTGATAGATAGTGGCCAGGCACCAAAAGCGCGGTTATGCATAAAATAAGCTAACAGATTTACAAATTGATAAAGTGTGTTATAATGGTAAATGGGTTGTTTTGGAAAGGCTTGACAAAAGAAACGATATCATTATAATAACTTCTTGTACGAAAACAGAACATAGAGGTGCAATATGGAACAGTATGTGATTAAAGGCGGGAATCCGCTGGTCGGCGAAGTGGAAATCAGCGGGGCAAAGAATGCGGCGCTGGCGATTTTGGCGGCGGCGATTATGACGGATGAGACCGTAACGATAGATAACTTGCCGGATGTGCGGGATATCAATGCTTTGCTTCAGGCGATGATGGATATTGGGGCGAAAATTGACAGGATAGATGCACACACCGTGAAAATCAATGGTTCCTTCGTGAAGGATATCCCGGTGGACTATGATTCCATGAAGAAAATCCGGGCATCCTATTATTTGCTTGGCTCGCTTCTCGGCAAATACAAGCGGGCGGAAGTCACGCTGCCTGGCGGGTGCAATATTGGAAGCCGCCCGATGGATCTGCATATTAAAGGATTCCGCGCATTGGGGGCCCATGTGGAAATCCGCAATGGCGCCGTAGCGGCGGAGGCTGAGAAACTTACCGGAGGCCATATTTATCTGGATAAGGTTTCTGTAGGCGCCACGATCAATATTATGATGGCGGCGACTTTGGCAGAAGGGAAGACGACCATTGAGAATTCGGCAAAAGAACCCCATGTCGTGGACGTGGCTAACTTTTTGAACAGCATGGGCGCAAATATCCGCGGCGCAGGGACAGACGTTATCCGTATTGTTGGCGTTGAGAGGCTTCACAAGACAGAGTATTCTGTCATTCCAGACCAGATTGAAGCAGGCACTTTTATGTTTGCGGCGGCGGCTACAAAAGGGGATGTCACCGTTAAGAACGTCATTCCCAAGCATTTGGAGGCAACCACGGCTAAGCTGTTGGAAGCTGGCTGTGAGGTGGAAGAGTTCGATGACGCAGTGCGCGTTGTGGCGTCGAAGCCGCTGCGCCATACGCAGGTGACTACGCTTCCATATCCGGGCTTCCCTACTGACATGCAGCCTCAGATGACAGTTGTGCTGGGGGTGGCCCAGGGAACAAGCACTGTGACGGAAGGCATTTTTGAGAACCGTTTTAAATATGTCGACGAGCTGACACGTATGGGCGCGGACATCAAGGTTGAGAGCAATATTGCAATCATCAGCGGTGTAAAGAGCTATACAGGGGCGAGGGTCAGCGCGCCGGATTTGCGTGCAGGCGCGGCGCTTGTGATTGCCGGGCTTTCCGCAGAGGGAGTGACGATTGTGGATGATATCCATTATATCCAGAGAGGTTATGAAAATTTTGAAAAGAAGCTGGAGGGATTAGGGGCGCAGATACGGAAAGTCAGTTCTGAAAAAGAAATCCAGAAGTTCCAGTTTATGGCAGGATAAATTACTAGTACAACGAAAATTAAGTTTTTGATATCTTCACGCAGGATAATTGATTCAGATACAAGGAAGAAAATCGACGGTGTAGCGGTGGCTACAGCTAGATTTTCTGACGCAGTAGCTGGACAATTATACAAGTGAAGATGTTAATTACTTAATATTTGTTGTACTAGGATTTGCATAAAAATTAAATCAGCGGGAATGGTAATAAGAAAACGCATTAGTGCAACGGAACTTGCTATCCGTTGTGCCAGGCAGTGCGAAGGAGGACGCAGCATGTTATATCCGATTCTTACACCATCCCGCTTTCTTTGTGATTTGAGCGGCGTGTGGGACTTTAAACTTGACAACGGGAAGGGCTTTGAAGAAAAATGGCAGGAAAAACCCCTGGAAAATGCCATGACAATGCCAGTGCCCGCTTCTTATAACGACCTGAAAGAGGGGATTGATTTCAGGGACCACTACGGCTGGGTGTTTTATCAGCGTAAGGTTGCTTTGCCAAAGGCGGTGGCAGGGGGACGCGTCGTGCTGCGGTGTGATGCGGTCACCCATCATGCAAAAGTCTATCTGGATGGAAAGCTCTTATGTGAGCATAAGGGCGGCTTCCTGCCTTTTGAGACGGAAATTGCTGATTTGATGACGGATGGGGAACACCTTCTTACGGTTGCCGTTGACAATGTGATTGATTATACAACGCTGCCGGTAGGAGGCAAGGGCGACATGTTGGGCGGTCTTATGGGCGGCATGGCGGGAGGCGGGGATTCCAAGCCCCAGAACCATCCCAATTTTGACTTTTTTAATTATTGTGGGATTACCAGGCCAATTAGGATTTACACAACGCCCAAAGCTTATATCCAGGACATTGCCCTCAGCTCCCGTGTGGACGGGGCAAATGCTGAAATCTCTTACCATGTGCAGACGGAAGCCGGGAATGCGTCTGGCAATGACATAGAGTGCAAGGTGGAAGTGTATGATGAAAAAGGTGGCAAGGTAGCAGAAAGCCGTGGAACGGACGGTATGCTGCTTATAGAAAACGTCCGTCTCTGGCAGCCCTTAAATGCTTATTTGTATGAGGTAAAGGTTAAATACGGGGAAGATGAATATACGCTGCCCTATGGGGTGCGGACCGTGCATGTGGAGGGAGGGAAATTCCTCATTAACGGACGGCCATTCTATTTCAAAGGCTACGGCAAACATGAAGACACATTCCCCAATGGCAGGGGCATCCATCTGCCCATGAATACGAAGGATATTTCCCTGATGAAATGGCAGGGGGCAAACAGCCTGCGTACCAGCCATTATCCTTATAGTGAGGAGATGATGCGCCTCTGCGACAGGGAAGGGATTGTAGTCATTGATGAGACGACCGCAGTAGGCGTGAACTTACAGTTCGGCGGCGGGGCGAATTTTGGCGGGACAAAGATTGGCACATTTGACCCCGAGCATGGCGTAAAGACACACGAGCACCATAAGGAAGTGATACGGGATTTAATTTTACGCGACAAAAATTATGCCTGTGTGGTGATGTGGAGTATTGCCAATGAGCCAGACTCTTCCGCGGAGGGGGCGTATGAATACTTTAAGCCTTTGTATGACCTTGCAAGGGAGTTGGATTTGCAGAAACGCCCCTGTACGCTGGTGAGCGTGCAAATGGCGGAACCAGAAAAAGACTGCTCAGGGGAATTGAGCGACGTCATCTGCCTAAACCGTTACTATGGGTGGTATTTTGGAGGACCGGATTTGGAGGGACCGGAAGCTGCCCTGCGCAAGGAGCTTGAATACTGGACAAAAGTTGGGAAGCCGGTAATCTTTACGGAATACGGCGCCGACACGGTAATGGGGTTCCACGACGCCACCCCGGTTATGTATACGGAAGAATATCAGGTAGACTATTACAAGATGAATAACGGCGTGTTTGACGATTACAGCATTGTGGTTGGGGAGCAGGCATGGAACTTTGCAGATTTTGCTACGAGCCAGAGTTTGCTGCGCGTACAGGGAAATAAGAAAGGTATTTTTACCAGGGACCGCAAGCCGAAGCTGGCAGCCCATTACTTTAGGGGACGCTGGCAGGGAATACCGGATTTTGACTATAAAAAGTGATTGGGCTTGGCGTGGCCATAGACAACAGGGATGGCAGTTTTGCCATCAAGCCGCGCCATTTAGCGAGGCGGCAGGTCCGCCCCATAATAAAGGAAAGCCAGGATTGCCAAATGAAATTGATAATCCTGGCTTTCCCTTTTCATGGGGAACTGAACTGTATATCAGATGATTTTTGTGATTTCTAAGTCTGGGTTGTCCAGCATGTCGATGACGGTTCCATCATTCATCTGAATCATGGGCCTTGTCAGATGCTGTGGGTTAATCATAACAATATTTGCGCTCTGCCCGTTGTTCAGCAAAATCCGGTTGTGCTGGTAAGTTGTGGCAATCCTGTTCAGGAAAGTCAGTATGTATTTCGGATGGTATTTTGACAAGCCGTCCTTCTCGAACATGCTGATGGCCTGGAATGGGCACAACGGCGGGCGGTAGGAGCGTGCAGCAGTGGTCGCGTCATAGACGTCTGCGATAGCGACAATGGCTGCGAAATCATCTATAGCGTCGCCTTCAATCTTCTGCGGGTAACCGGAACCGTCCCAGCGTTCATGATGCTGCAGGGCCGCTTTCTTAATCCGCTCGTCTATAGGCTGGTATTTGAGGAATTTGTAGCTAAACAGCGGGTGCTGCTGGATTAAAGCAAATTCTTCATCCGTATATTTATCAGGTTTGTTCAAAATTTCATTGGGGATGGAGGTTTTGCCAATGTCGTGGAACAGCCCGCATAACGTTAAAATGTCGCGTTCTTTGTCATCCAGTTTGAGCCATTTGCCAATCATGCGCGAAATCAGCGCAACATTCAGGCAGTGGGCATACACGCTGTCGTCGTCCTGGCGCATGTTGTGAAGTTTGTCAAATAATGCAACTGTTGTCCTGCAAGAAGCAATCAATTCGGTAAAGTCATTCAAGATTTGCCCAAAATCAAGCGGGACCGCCGGGTTCTTGATAACAGTGTCAAATATTTCTTTGATGGAGTTAATTTCCATATTATATGTGATTTGGAATTCTAAAAATTCCGGTTGGGACTTTACTTTCTGGGAATAGAAAGCATTGGAGGTTAGGCTGTTAAGCGCGCCCGACTGTAATTTCTGCGTAAGGGCCGCCTGCAAAGCGCTGCTCTCCTGTTCAAGGACCGCCTGTTCAAGCGCTGCCTGCGCAGCGTCCGCATCTGCCGGCAGTTTGTTTTCAGCGGCTGGGTTCCCAGGTTCCGCAGGAACTTCTTCCTGCGTCCCCACGGTATCTTTAATATTTACATTATAAATACTGTAAAAGGACAGACGGGAAATCAATTCAGGAGTAAGTACGGTTTCCTCTTCGATAACCAATTGCCCACGGCCGGTATAAACCGCCTCGGCAACAACCATCCCTGGCTCTAATTCTCTGATTGGTAAATTTTTCATCTTCGCTCTCCCTGTGTTGGATATAGATATAGATTTGGTATCTTATATTTATGTGAATATGTAAAAATAAATAACTGGAAAGGTATAAAACTGTATAAACTCTCAATATTAAGTATAAAAACTAAGCAGGTATTTGTCAATAAATAATTTTTCGTCTTACTAACGTACCGCCTGCGTTAACTCTCGAAACTCCCATTTGAAGTGGCTTTGGACATCCGGAAATCCGGGGTGTTGACTTTTTGGCAAACAAGTGGTATATTGGTTTAAAATTAAACTATGAGGTGGAACCAATGGACTGGATGTTGGAAGGTCTTTTGCAGGGCACCCAATTCCAAAAGTTGTATAACCGACGGATTGAGACTTTGCGTCAGGAATACGATCTCAGAAAAGTTGATATTGATATTTTATATTTTCTCTTCAAATCTGGAGAACATAATACGCCAAAGGATATCAGTGGACTCAATTTGTTTAATAAAGGGCATATTTCTCAGTCAATTGGCAGGATGGAGCATCAGCAGCTTATTTATTCCGTCCAGGACCAGGATGACAGGAGATGTATGCATATTATGCTCACCGATAAAGCGGTGAAGGTTGTTGAGGAGATTACTGCGCTCCGCAAACAGATGTATAATATTATTCTGAAAGGTGTTACGTCAGAGGAGCAGGACGTTCTGCTCAGGGTGTCCAGGAAAGTAAATGAGAACATTAAAGAAGCGCTGGAACAGCAGGTCCGGTGTAAAGATGATAGGAGGTAATATATGCGAAATGAAGACGAATTAATGAATTATGCCATAAAGCAGGAAGCAATTTGTAGGAAGAATGACAGTATTTCAGATAAATTGTTTGAAGAATATGGGGTAAACCGCGGGCTGCGTGACATGAACGGAAAGGGCGTGCTTACCGGGCTTACAAATATTTCCAAGATTGTGTCTTTCCAGGATGTGGATGGGGTAAAGACTCCTTGTGACGGGCAGCTTTGGTATCGCGGGTACAATGTGCACAGCCTGGTGCGCAAGATTGGGGACAATGGTTTTGGGTTTGAAAAAATCGCTTATCTGCTATTGTTCGGTGAGATGCCCACGGAAGATGAACTGAGGGAATTTTGCAAAATTATGGGGCAGAGCCGAACGCTCCCGACCAACTTTACCAGGGACGTTATCATGAAGGCTCCCACAAAAGATATTATGAATTCCATGACAAGGAGCATCCTTACTTTGGGTTCCTACGACAGCCAACTGAATTCCCCGGAAATTGTTACGAACAGCCTCAGGCAATGCATGGAGCTGATTAGTATTTTCCCAATGCTTGCAGTGTATGGTTACCATGCGTACAATCATTATGAGAATGACGACAGTATGTATATCCACAGGCCGGAGCCGGGTCTTTCGACAGCGGAAAACCTTCTGATGATGCTGCGTCCGAATAAGCATTACAGCCGCCTGGAGGCTAAGGTGTTGGATGTAGCGTTAATCTTGCATATGGAGCATGGGGGCGGGAACAATTCCACATTTACGACCAGGGTGGTTACGTCTTCCGGATCTGATACTTATTCTACAATCGCGGCGGCCATGTCTTCCCTCAAAGGTCCGAAGCATGGCGGCGCAAACGTTAAGGTTATGGAGATGATGGCGAATATCAAGGAAAATATCAAGGATGTCCATGATGAGGAAGAGATTGGGGCATACCTTTCGAAAATCCTTGCTGGGGAGGTGTTCGACCATAAAGGATTGATTTACGGCATGGGCCATGCGGTCTATTCTCTTTCCGACCCCAGGGAGCGTGTCTTTAAGGGGTATGTGGAGCGGCTTGCCGTTGCCAAAGATCGCCAAGATGATATGTTATTGTATAATACAATAGAAAAATTGGCGCCTAAGCTGATTGCTGGGGAGCGCAAGATTTTTAAGGGCGTAAGCCCGAACGTGGACTTTTATAGTGGGTTTGTGTATGAGATGATGGGAATTCCTATGGAGCTTTACACGGCTATTTTTGCGATTGCCCGTATTGTTGGTTGGAGCGCGCATCGCATGGAGGAATTGATTGGCACGAGCAAGATTATTCGCCCGGCGTACATGAGTGTTATGGACGAGAAAGAATAGGAAAGAATAGTGTTGACAAAACGAAAAATATATGTTATTATGCCATAGTGATGTCGATGCGTGGCTCAGCTTGGTAGAGCGCTGCGTTCGGGACGCAGAGGTCGCAGGTTCAAATCCTGTCGCATCGATTCTTGGCAGGGGCGCCGGAAAGCTTGGAGATATAGGCTTTCCGGTACTTTTTTGTGTTTGTGGCGGAAATTTGGGAGGGTGGTCTTTCCCTGAAAATCCTTTTGTTCTAAAGCCTGTTCTAAAGAACCTCGGTTTGTTCTAAAATCCGTTCAAAAATAAAATTTTCCAGAGATTTGCCAGGAATCGTTTTCATGCTTTTATTCCTGCTCAATCAGCGTCAGGGAATCGTTCAATGCAGCCGATCTATAAGAGATTGCCTCGTTGCTGAGGTGGGTGTAAATATTCATAGTTGTGTAATAGTCGGCGTGTCCAAGCCAATGCTGGATTTCTTTAGGCGTCCAACCCATTTCAAACAAGATGGATGCGCAGGAATGGCGGAGTTTGTGCAGCGTTAGTTCTGGTCTGCCGTATGCCTTGGCAGCTTTCATGAATGCGCGGCTTAAATAATCTGGCGCATAGGGTTTGCCATCCTCCCAGCAGAGGATATAGGGTGTGCCCTGGTAAGTGTTTCCGAAAAATTTTCTGTTTTCTGTCTGCTCTTGCTGTAACTGCTGCAGCATTTTTTCTACGTTGGGAAGTAAGTCCAGTGTCCTGGCGCTGCTTCTGGTTTTGGTGCGTTCTTTCTCAACAGTTGTAATTATTTTTACGACAGTCCTGCTAATGCTTATCTTGTGGGAATCAAAGTCAACGGAATCCCATGTAAGGCCAAGCATTTCGGAACGCCGGAAACCGTAATAAATGCCAAGGTAGGAAGTCAGCAGGAGCCGTGGATAGTTTTTGCTGATAAACGCCAGATAGTCATTGGCTTCGGCAATCGTCAGGAAGGCTTCTTTTTTCTGGTATTCTTTGTTGCGCTTTCCCCTTACCGTAACATGCTGTGCGGGGTTGCTTGCCAGGATGCCTTCTATGACTGCCTGGTTCAAAGCGTTCACGATAAGGTTTTTATGGCTCCTGACAGTCCTTGGGGCAAGCGCGCTCCGCTCTCCTGTTTTTTGATTTTTCTTTCCATACTGGAGCTGGTAGTCATAATATTCCTGAAAGTGTTTTGGCTTCAGCTCGCACAGCTTGATTTTATGATTGCTAAAGTAGTCAATGATGTGGGTGGAATGCAGCTTGTATCCTTCCCATGTGGACATTTCAATGGAACCGTCCGTTTTCTTCTTTTCAAGCCATGATTTGTAATAGTCAAGGAATGGCATATCGGCAGACTGCTCTGCCCCACCATGTTCCAAAAATTTGTATTTTTCTACATTTACCATGAAGTATTGCGGGATGAGGAAATGATTGCCCAAATTGTACAGATGGAAAAGGCATTCTGGGAAAAATATGTCCTTGGAGGGGCAGAGCCGCCAGCAGACGGCTCCGAAGCCACGGCCAGATTTTTGGATGAAAAGTACCAGGATTCCAATGGAGGGAGCATTGAGCTTCCAAAGGAGGCGCTGCCGCTTTGCGAGCAGTACGAAAAAATTTCCATCCAGTTAAAGGAACTGGGGAAGCAGAAAGAGGAGGCTGCAAATAAAATCAAGAATTACCTGAAAGGAAATGAGACAGGCACCGTGGGCGGCAGGAAAGTCACATGGAAGCCTGTCGTTTCCACCACCTTTGACAAGAAAGGGCTGGAAAAGGAACATAAGGACATCTATGAGAAATACTGCAGAAAGAGCCAGCGCCGCAGGTTGTCCATTGCATAAAAATACAAAACAATAGGGCTGCCGCATGAATTGCAGGACATACAGTTTACAGGCATTGGCACTCTGTACAAATGCTGTATATTGTATGCCGCACGATTATTCCGGCAGCCCAGGAAGGGGCATATATGGAAAATGGGACAATACGCCTTTTAAGGGCGGATGAGATTGAATGCAGGGTAGCCGCCATCAATGAGAAAGGGATGAGCCTCCTGCTGTTCAAAGACGCTAGGGTAGACCAGAAGATACTGGATGAGACGTTCACACCCTTTGGCTGGCGCAGGACGCACCAGAGCATTGACGGGAACCTGTACTGCACAGTGGAAATCTGGGACAGCGGAAAAGGGCAGTGGATAGCCAAACAGGACGTTGGGACAACCAGCTATTCTGAAAAGGAGAAAGGGCAGGCGTCCGATTCCTTCAAACGGGCCTGTTTTAACTGGGGCATTGGGCGTGAGCTGTATACGGCTCCTTTTATATGGGTTCCATCTACGAAAGCGGTTATACAGAAGAAAGAAAACCGGTATGTTACGCAGGAGCGGTTCACCCTCTGTTCTATCGCCTATAACAGCCAGAGGGAAATCAATGCCCTCTGCATTGCCAACAGCAGGGGACAGACAGTCTTCCAGTGGCAAAAAAGCGCAAATTTGGAGCCTGGGGAAAAGCCGGATAACCTGATGCACAGCCTGACAGAAGCGCAGAGGAAAGTGTTGGAAAAGGAACTGGAACGGACAGGCGTTTCCATGGAAGCGGTGCTGGAACGCTACCATATCCAGGAACTGGGGGAGATTACCCCGGAAATTTACAAAAAAGCATTAGGCAGCCTCAAAAAGACAAAGCCAAAGGAGGCGGCATGAAAGCAATGGCATAAGGAAGGAGACAGGAAGATGGATTTTAAAGAGTTCACGGAGAGGGCGGTATCCGAGATAGGAAAAATGATGGAGGATGGGCAGGCGGAACTTCACAGCATAAAGAGGAATAACGGCATAACGCATACAGGGCTGCTCCCTGTCAGGCGGGAGGAGTGGGTTTCTCCAGTGGTCGCCCTGGAAGGATATTATGAAAAACTGTGCCAGGGGATGGATTTCAGCCAGGTTATAGGGGAAATCTGGCTGAAATGTATTGAGAATAGGAAAGGACCGGAAATTGACATTTCCGTATTTACAAATTGGGTGCAGGCAAAAGAATATGTAGCTGTAAAGCTGGTAAATTACGGTGCGAACGCAGGAATGCTTGAGAATATCCCGCACAAGAGATTCCTGGATCTGGCAGAGGTCTATTACCATGCCATGCCGACGGATGGGCAGGATTTGGCGACCATCCTGATAAATAACCAACATATGGAACTGTGGGGGATTGATATGGAGGAATTGGCTGGATATGCGTATGTAAACACCAGACAGCAATTCCCAGCAGAGTTAAGGAGCATGGAAGAAATGCTGAAAGGATTCCCAGGGCTTGAAAAGCCGGATATGGGAGTGGGAATCCCGGTGTATGTGGCGACAAACAGGCTGTGCCAATACGGAGCCTGCTTCATGCTTTTTCCAGAAACGTTCCAAGGGATTGCAGAAAAGTATAAGGCAGACCTGTACATTCTGCCAAGTTCCGTGCATGAGATTATTTTCCTCCCAGCATTTAAAGACAAAGCAGGTGAATTGGAGGAAATTGTAAAAGAAGTGAATAAAAGCCAGGCGCTTCCAGAGGAGAGATTGTCTGACACAGTATACCGTTACTGCCGAAGGAGCGGGAAGGTTGAAACTGCGTAAGGCTTGGAAATTCCCATGCCTGAGATTACATAACGGAAAGGTGGTTGAAGCGGCTGTGGAACCTATCATCAAGGCGGTTGTGGTCGGGATACTGACGGCAATCCTAGGCGTGTTATCCCAAAACAGGGATAAAGAATAAACAGAGAAAGAGACAGGCATATTTTCGTTGCAAAAGAAACAGACAGTATATATCATGAAGATATGGAGAATAAGAAACAGAAAGGAAACCGCATATGAATGGAAAAGGAAACAATGAGTTCGAAGGCTTGGAACGTTTTAAGGATGATCTGCTTTCCCGGATGGGGATTTACGGTGGGGAAGAACGGAGGGCGGCAGAAGCGGCTATCCTTTTGATTAAGGAAAACTGGATAAAGAGAAAGGAAGGCTAAAAAACCAAAAAGACGGACACTATTATGGCTATGGCGTAAAGAATGGCATTGTTTATGATGAAAAAGGAACCGTTGTAAAGGCAGCAGGGGGAATGCCTGTCTATCTGGTTTCCGCGTCTTCGCCCCGGACGAATTTTGCAAGGGCCATCATGGCATATACGGATTCTGACTATTACCATGTGTCGGTGGCATTGAACGAAAACCTGTGCAATCTATATTCCTTTGCCCCGCTTATGCAGGAGGAGGGTTTTGGAAACCGGCAGGGGGATTCTGCACGGACAGCATATTGCGTTATAAAAAAGAAGGCATACGAATCCGCGTAAGCTGTGTCTTTCTGTCTGGCGAGTATTATCAGAGCCTTTTACGCGAGCTGTCAAACATGGAGAAGCAAAAAGAAAAGACGCAATATAATTACCGGGGACTGCTCTCTTATGCCTTGGGGAAGAAGGAGGAAACGGACCCTATGCGCATGTTCTGTTCGCAGTTTGTTATGTACCTGCTGCAGAAAACCTGCCCTGGTCTGCCGGGAAAGGAACCCTGCTTTACATCCCCGGAGGACATAGCTTCACTGGGCGCTGAATCTGGCGTATACCGTTTATATGACGGAAAATCCGGGCTTTACCAAAAAGAGAAGATTCGCGAAACCATAAATATGCTTATGTTGAAAAATCCATGAAATCTGTTATAATTTAAGCATACGAAGGAGATACATATGAAAGATACGAAGATACAATGGCATCCGGGTTTTGTGGCGGCCATGAACCTGGAATTTGCCAATGACAGGGATGGGTTGATATTTGAAAAAGAATATAACTTAAATACGAAGCCGTTGGAAATCGACCTCCTGGTCATCAAAAAGGCAGCTTCGGTGCAGATTGAAAATGAGATAGGAACGTTCTTCAGGGGGCATAATATCATGGAGTATAAGTCCCCGAAAGACCATCTGGATATTGACGCATTTTACAAAGCCATGGGATATGCGTGCCTCTATAAATCATATGGTAAGACTCTGGATGAAAGAAAGGCGGAGGACATTACTTTGACGCTGGTAAGGGAGGTCAAGCCGGAAGGGCTTTTCCAGCGCCTTGAGACGCATGGGTATCCCATATCCAACCCGTATGAGGGAATCTATCATATAGGAGGGAAAACGCTGTTCCCAACCCAGATAGTCACCACAAAGGAATTGGATAAGTCAGAGCATATCTGGTTAAAAGCGTTGTCTGAAAAACTGGAAAGACAAGATGTGGAAGAACTGGTTGGGAGAATCCGGCGTTTGTCCGGTCAGCAGGAGAGGGAATATGCGGGCTCTGTATTCCAGGTCAGCATTAGCGCAAACCGGAAGGTAATGGACGAATTGAAAGGAGATGTGGATATGAACCAGGCATTATTGGAGCTTATGGAACCGGAGCTGCGGATTAGGGATGAAGAAAAGATAAAAGAAGGGCTGCAGCGAGGGATTCAGGGGACAGTAGACGCGTTTCAGAAATATGGGCACGGAAAAACGGAGATTAAAAAAATTATCATGGAGCAGTATGGTATCTCTGCGGATGAGGCAGAAGGGTATTTTTAAAGGGCATTACTGCTAACCCATACGTAGGGAGCATGATACAGCAGATGATGGACGGGAACTGCTGATGGTTCTGACAGTTCCCGTCATTGTTTATATAAGGGGTTGTGTAAGGGATGTAATAAAAGATTTGCAGTTGAATAAAGATTGCAAAAAACGAACCCTATGTATACTAAATAAATATGAAGACTGTGAATGGCAATTATGCCATAGCAATATTTAATAGGCAATTAACATCTTATTTTTAAATAGAAAGAGAATAATAGGCAATTATGTAGGTTTTGTTGAGGGCGTAGTTAGGATATTAGTAATTTAGATGTTCTAAAAAGTTTATTGTGTATAAAATAATTTAGGAGGATTGTATGTTAGACGATATTAAATTGGTGCAAAAAGAATTAGAAAAACAGGTTTCTGATTCAAGAAAAGAAATACGTGCTGATAGAATGGATATGTCATTTGGTGAAATCATGAATATGTATGATGAGGGGGAATTGGTTATCTCACCCGAATTTCAAAGGGTTTTCAGGTGGAAGGAAGATGCGCAAACAAAATTTATTGAGTCATTATTATTGGGAATACCTATTCCTCCTATTTTTGTCGCCGAAACAGGTGAAAATGTTTGGGAATTAGTAGATGGCTTGCAGAGAATTTCTACGGTCTTATCCTTTTTTGGAAAATTAAAGGACAATGAAAAAAATAATCTTATTCTTGAAGCAGCACCTATATTAAGTCAATTGGATGGGCTTACAGTTGATACATTGCCTCTTAATTTTAAGCTATTATTAAAGAGAGCTGTCTGCCGGGTTGAAGTGATAAGATACGATAGTGAGTTTGACATGCGGTATGAACTGTTCAATCGATTAAACAC
This sequence comes from uncultured Lachnospiraceae bacterium, assembly GCA_949879775.1. Classification (GTDB taxonomy): domain Bacteria; phylum Bacillota; class Clostridia; order Lachnospirales; family Lachnospiraceae; genus Petralouisia. The sequence continues at coordinate 1,690 of CATLBW010000056.1, read as the reverse complement.
AGGTGGCGTAAAGTTGAGTGAGCAAGAAATAAGAAATTGCATTTTTAGACCATATGATAATAAATTCAATAAATTTATTCAGGATTTATCTGAGGAGAGAATATTCAGAAATATAATTCATATAAGAAAAGAAGATGAGGATCAAATGTATGCTCAAGAACTTGTGTTAAGATATTTTACATTGAAAAATCATGGAGCTACATTTGAGGTTAATATTCAGAAACATATGGATGAATATATGCTAAAGGTAAGTAAGGGGGAAGTAAGATTTGATTATGAGAAAGAAGAAAAGTTGTTTAAAGAGATCTGCGCAGAATTAGATAAACTAAATGTTAATATTTTTAAACTTTCAACATTGAATTTTTCTACAAGCATGTATGACGCAATTATGATAAATTTTGCCAGGAATTTTGGGATGATTAAGAATATGGATAAGCTAGAACTTGTTGATAGAATCAATAAATTGAAAAGTGATAAAGAATTTAGAAAAAATACAGGTGCGGCAAGTAGTAGTAAGTATAGAATTAATAATAAAATAGAGATTGCTGAAACATTTTTGTTTTCTGAATAGGATAGATTTGTACAATGGACGTAAGAGAAGAAAGATTAATGCAAGAACTTGAAGCGGAAAGAGAGTGGAGAGTTAGGGAACTAAGAAATATAAAATTATTATATAAAGAGATTGATTCGGAATTAAGAAAAGAAGATTTTTCCGTTTCATATTTAAGAATGATAATACCTATGATATATGCACACTGGGAAGGGTTTGTGGTGCAGTCTTATAAAATAGTTTTTGAGTTTATCAATAAAATGGAATTATCCACAAGTGAAGTGACTCCCAAAATATTAACATACGCCAATAATCACAGCTATAATTATTTAAAAGGAAAACATAGTTTTAGACAGAAATGCGAGTTTACAAAAAAATTTTTAGATATTCTTAATAAAAATATTAAAATTGAAGGGAAAATAGAAACCGATTCTAATTTAAAATATGAAGTCTTAGAAAGGCTGTTGGATTTATTTGATATAGATGCAAATAAATTCAAAGGATATAGAGCAAAATTGAATGAGCTTGTTAATATTAGAAATTCCATTGCCCACGGCGAAAATGGATATATCTTATCTTTTGAAGATATTGAACGAAACATTAGTTTTATAACCGAATCAATTGATGAGCTTTTGGTAGAAGAAGTAAATTTTATTGTAGAAAAAAGATTTGCAGTTGCCCAATAGAGAATTTTTTGAGCTAAAAAGAAAGATAATAATGGCGTTGAGTATAAGCTATATTTGAGAATGCTGAATTTTTTTAGTGTTTCTAAAAATGTAATTAAAATGCATGGTGGGTACAAAGTTTTTGTTCTAAAGTCCGTTCTAAAGAAATGATTTTTTAATATTTTACGTTCACAGCATAAATGAGTTGTCTGATAAGGCTAAAACCCTTGATTTATGGGCATAAATAGAATTAAACTGGCTCAAATCAATCCATAATGCACCATTTTGTATAGCGTTCGGGACGCAGAGGTCGCAGGTTCAAATCCTGTCGCATCGAGTAACGAAAAGCTAGTGTACTGTATCATTGATAAATAGTTAAATATTGCTGGTTTGCGAAGTCGTTTCGTGATATACTAAAAGAAACGGCGGTGATTCTTATGGCAAGACCTAAAAAATATAAAATCTCATTAACGGA
>CATLBW010000055.1 GCA_949879775.1 uncultured Lachnospiraceae bacterium | reverse complement strand
AGAAAATAGCGGGAAGCCTTGATATTATTGGCTCCCCCGCTATTTTAGGCTCATGAGACATCGGGGATTCGAACCCCGGACAACTTGATTAAAAGTCAAGTGCTCTGCCAACTGAGCTAATATCCCATATGCAACTGGGCTAGCTGGATTCGAACCAGCGAATGCAGGAGTCAAAGTCCTGTGCCTTACCGCTTGGCGATAGCCCAATACTCATGTGCGGTGATGCTTAGACCAAATTCCATTTTCGTGGTCAATCCTCAGTCCATCACAAAAGGTGGATACAGGGATTCGAACCCTGGGCCTCCAGAGCCACAATCTGGCGCGCTAACCAACTGCGCTATACCCACCATATTATCAGGAAATATCCCGACTACTATTCTCTTTTCAGAGAAAACGTGCTCGAAGGGATTCGAACCCCCGACCCACGGCTTAGAAGGCCGTTGCTCTATCCAACTGAGCTACGAACACATAAGGTTACAGCATGGCTGCCATACCTGAAAATGTCCAGGTACGCTTTCACACCAGGCCTGCTAAAACCTCACCAAGCGTTCCATGCGAGCGGGTGATGGGAATCGAACCCACGTATCTAGCTTGGAAGGCTAGTGTTCTACCATTGAACTACACCCGCAAATATGTCATCGGGGTGACAGGATTCGAACCTGCGACCTCCTGGTCCCAAACCAGGCGCTCTAGCCAAGCTGAGCCACACCCCGAAAATCATATCATGATTTCCCATGACGCAAGCTATATTATATGTTAAATATGGCAAAATGTCAACAACTTTTTTACTTATTCTAAATATTTTATGAAAAAATGTGCTTTTCCACTGCCGTCAATCTCCATAATGGCATATGACGGCTTATGCCCATCCTGCCTTGGGTATGATACGCTCCCTGGGTTCAGCATGGTAATACCCTTGCTGTAATCCAAAAATGGCCTATGGGTATGCCCAAACATTGCCATATCCATGCCACGCCCCTGCGCTTCCTTCCTCAAGTCTTCTATCCCCATAGCCACATAATAGTAATGCCCATGGGTAATCAACGCTTTATACTGCCCAATTTTCAATTCTTTCTCCCTTTCCAAGTCGGAGAAAAAATCATTATTGCCAGCAACAATCTCCAACGGACATTCTACCAGTTCGCTTATGTATTCCTCACCGCCTTCCACATCACCAAGATGTATCATCAAATCAACCCTTGGCTCACGCCCTAAGATTTCTTCTAAATTCTCATGCCGCCCATGCGTATCACTCACAATCAATACTCTCATAACTTCACCCCTGACTTTTGGCTCTCATCTGTTTCTACACCGACAATTCTTCCAGTTTGCGTCTCATGGCTGAAAGCGCCTTGCCCCTGTGGCTTAGCTGATTTTTCAAATCAGGCGGCAGCTCTGCCGTGGAACAGCCGTACTCATCCAGATAGAAAATAGGATCATAGCCAAAACCATTGGCCCCGGAAGGTTCCCAGCCAACGTACCCCTCAATTGTACCTCGGGTTACACAAATCCCGCCATTTTTATCTGCTGCGGCAATGGCACATACAAACCTCGCTGTCCGCATCTCTTTAGGAACTCCCTCCATGCGCTCAAGGATCTTTTGGTTCTTTATTTTGTAGGGCGTATCCTCCCCCAAATATCTGGCAGAATAAATCCCTGGCTCTTTATTAAGATAATCTATCTCCAAGCCAGAATCATCAGCAAACACAACCACCCCCTCTTCGGAAAGCTGTGCTGCAACAGCCGCTGCCTTAATGACGGCATTCTCCTCAAAGGTACTTCCATCCTCCACAATCTCCAAATCAATGCCCGCTTCTTTCATAGACTGGATTTCCATATCCCAGTCTGCAAGAATGCTGCGGATCTCTCCCATTTTGTCCTGGTTCCCTGTTGCAAAAATGACTTTTTTCATCTGTAATTTCCCTTTCGCTGAATCTTCATTCTTCATTTCATTACGTTCAGTACCCAACATGAGCCACTGGCGTTTATCGCTGTGAAATAGCCATGCATACCCACAGGACGCTTAGCATGGCTATTTTCCCAAGTACCCTGTAACCGGATTGCAATTGATGGTTTAATACACTAAAACCCTTCGTCCAGCGCCCGGCAAATAGCATTGTAGACCCCCTGCGCTGCTTTCTCCTGGTACTCTTGTGACGTCAGCTTATCCAGTTCTTGCTGGTTTGTCATAAACCCTACCTCTAGCAAAGCCGCAGGGACCTCACTGTTACGGATAATATAAATACTGCTGCCATATTTCACGCCATTATTTTTACTGCCCATGGCTGCTGTCGCCTCTTCTAAGCAGATTTGCGCCAAACGTTTACTGCTGCACCCCTCTTCGCTTTTTTGCTCATCATACATGACCTCTGTGCCATTAAAAGCAGACGTCAGCCCATCCTCTATAGAATTGCTGTGGATGCTGATAAACAAGTTGGCACCAGCCTTGGCTCCAAGCTGCGCGCGCTGTTCAAATGTTGGGTTCACATCTTCAGTCCTGGTATAGTAAACGCCTATGTTCCTGTCATTGTTATCCAAAAGTTCTTTTAACCGCATGACAATAGCAAGATTAATGTCTTTCTCCATAACCCCTTGTTTGATAGCGCCAGGCGCCCCTCCGCCATGGCCGGCGTCAATCACTACTACTTTATCATAAATATCCTGCGGACGCAAAAAATCAAGATACAAACACCCATCCTCTACCGTACACTGCGGCTCATAGACAGCATCCATGGTAATCTCTATCCTTCCATTTGCCATATACAAATCATTGATATGGTTGCTCCTGCCCAGCAGGGGATGTTCCTCAAAGTAATCACCGCCAACTCGCGGTATCTGGACTGTGATCAACTGCTTCACATAATCATTCTCAATCACTGCCTCGTCCGCTCCCAGACCTTCGGGCAGCTCTAAACATAGCTGCTGTCCTAAATCTGCCTCCCGCGCCTGCTCCGTGTTATATTCTAGCATCTGCAAATCTGACATCTGCCCTTTTTCTTCCTCTTGCCCTGCCTGCAGCCTACGATTAAGCGCATCATAATAGCATATAAACGGTATGGTTATCACAATTGCCGCTGTCAGGCATAACGATGCTATTTTTAATACCTTGCTCTCCATACTTCTCCTCTTAGCATCTTATATCGGACAGGACGCCCTTTGGGCGCTACAATGATACGACGCCATTAGTGTGGCTCAGCAACACTGTACGCCTTGAGGCACAAATTACATTTCTGGTTCCTCTCCGTATTCTCCCAATGGCTGCCTCCGATACTGATATACCCCTGACCGTCCGCCAAGTCTACGTTGGCGGTCATCTCATCCGCGGCATATTCAATCGCCAGGGGATGGACGGAACCTGGAGTGGTGATATGAAGGACTACGGCGAACTTAGCTCCTTTTTCTACTGTAATGCCATTTTCAAACCCAACCGTATAATAACCGGCATTAGCAACAGTCCCCTCCGCCACCATCACCCGTTCTTTCAAGGAGTCTTTATTTTTATAATCCTTTACAATAAAAAGCTCATATGACGTCTCTTTGCCCGTCGCATAAAAGCCTGCCGCACGCAGCGTCTCCCGGGACTGGGCCGTATAGACATTGGCGCCATAAATGCTATCCATATTATACCCAAGCTGCCCTACCCAGCCGCACAAATCAGACTGGTAAATCCTGTCATAATTGTCTGCTTCTTCGATTGCAGTGTAAGCCACGTTATGAATCCCAATATTCACATCATAATAAGATACATAGAAAACCCCCTGTTCGCCAAATTCCTTTCCCCAGCTATTCTGGCAAAGGAAAGCCCCATCACCTTCCACCTCTGTTTTAAAATTTTCTTTGGGGTAATTGTCATCCCAGCCAATAATCAGTATTTCGTGGTTCGGTTTTTCTGCCCCAATATAACAATATGCTGATTTCTCCTGATTATAATAAGGAGAATAGGACTGGGCATTTGTCAGGGCGCTGTATATAGCCGTCTGCACCCCTCCATGCTTAAACACAAACTCTTTCACCTTTTCAAAGTCCTTCCCTTCAATGAGCTGGACTTCCTGTACATGCTTTACCGCCTGCAAGCCATCCTGGGACTGTCCATCCCCATAAGGGTCATCCCTCTCAAAGACTGGTCCCTGCCAGGAGGTGAGATATGCCATACCCATGGTATATTCTCCCCCGGCTGCCTGCTCTAGCACAAAGCTGTTCTGGATAGACATATGGTCCGGCGAGAACTCCTGTTCCTCTTCCGGCAGCAGTGATGATTCCATCGCCGAAAGGGCGGCGAACGCCCAACAAGTCCCGTATGGCCCTTGGTTCTTAACCTGGGGCGCACGCTGCCTGTTTCGCAAATCATACTGGGGCGGCAGTATGCTGCTGCCGGGGGCCTTATTGACCGCCACGCCCTGGTTCTTCTCAACATCCCAGTTATAATCAAAACTCAATTGCTCTGCAACCGCCCTCACAGGCACATAGTATTCCCCCTCCTTGCTGACCATAGGCGACTGCAAACCTTCTTTTTTCTTATTTACTGTGAAATTGTCCTTATTTAACTCAAACAGAACCTCATCGGAACGTTTCTCTAAGACAAGCGTTTTTTCATTATAAATATGGGAACCGCAATCAAAACTTTCTCCCAGCACAGAAGCCGGCGCCATAATATTTAAGTTATCATCCATATAAATGCCGTCTTTTGCATTCGTCAGCTCTTTATTCCCTACCAGCACCGACAAAGGTTTGTCATTAACGGTTTCTGCAATCATTGGGTTCCATATTTCCCGCTCCAGGCAGGCTCCCCGAAACCGCCCTATTTCCTGGGTTTTTGCCCCAAAGCTGGAAAACTTAAATAATAAGGCTATGAAAAGCGCCGCCGCCATCGCTATGTATCTTTTTGAATATTTCACACAAATCCCTTTCTGAGAACCGTAATCCTATTCTGCCTTATCCTGTGCACCCTGACCACGGGGCCTTTTCGGTGGTTTAGGTCCCAAAAACTGATAATAATAAGTTTTCATCATGCCATTGTAAATTTTGCGGTTCTTGTCCGCTTTCCTTCCGATATAACGCTCCGCATCTTCATAAGCGGTAATCACAAACGCTGACCAGCTATCTAACCGCCGTAGGGCCTCCCCTAGCTCACCGTACAGGGCGGGAAGCCCTTCCTTATCTTCCATACGTTCCCCATAGGGGGGGTTACAAATCAAAAAACCATATTTCTTGGGGTGGTGCAGCCCTGAAACCGGCCTCTGCTGAAAATGGATTAGATGCTCAACCCCTGCACGCCTGGCATTGCCTCTGGCAACCTTTACAATATCCCCATCTACGTCATACCCCTGAATATCCACGGAAATGTCCAAATCCACGAGTTCCCTGGCTTCCTCCACCACATCTTCCCATAACTTTTTCTCTATAAAGTTCGTCCACCCTTCCGATATGAAGCTGCGTTCCATGCCCGGGGCCATATTAGCAGCCATCATTGCCGCCTCTATCAAAAATGTGCCGCTTCCACAGAAAGGGTCTACCAAAATCCTGTCTTTCTTCCAGGGCGTAAGCATAACCAATGCCGCCGCTAAAGTCTCCGTTATCGGCGCCTTGCCGGACAATATGCGGTAGCCCCTCTTATGCAGGGACTCCCCAGAGGTATCAATAGCAACCGTAACCTCATCTTTCATCAGAAAAAGGCGCAGCGGGTAAGAAGCTCCGTCCTCCGGAAACCACTGTTTCCCATAATGCATCTTCATACGCTCCACCATTGCTTTCTTAACAATAGATTGGATGTCCGAAGGGGAAAATAATTTACTTTTGATGGAAGATGCCTTTGCCACCCAGAATTTCCCATCTGCCGGGATATATTCCTCCCAGGGAATCCCCTTGATTCCCTGAAACAATTCCTCAAACGTCTCGGCATGGAACTGCCCCATCTTTAACAAGACACGTTCTGCTGTGCGCAGGAAGACGTTTGCACGGCAAATTGCCTCCTCGTCTCCCTCAAAGGTCACTCTTCCATCCTCCACCTTTGTAATCTCATATCCTAGTTCATAAATCTCTTTCTTTAGCACCGCCTCAAGCCCAAAATGGCAGGGGGCAATTAATTCATATATTCTCATCCGGTCTCTCCATGACAATTTTTGATAACTCTATATTATCTTCTTGGTTCCCGGCTGTCAATATTTTTATCAACGGCAGAATCTTGCTGCGATGCAGTGCCCTTTTTCCTGTTCTGGACTACCGCCTGAAATCCCCCTACCACGGTCACTGCCCGATAACCTTCCCTGCCCAGTTCCCTGGCTGCCATCAGGCTGCTGGAACCTCTGTCGCAATAGAGAATATATAATTTATCCTTAGGCAGGTATTTCCGGTACATCTTTAAGTCATCAAAGGGGATATTCCTTGCCCCCTCCACATGGACTTCCTCAAATTCTTCCTTACTTCGCAAATCAATGACCCATGCATCCGGACGTTTGCGGTACTCGTTGAATTCTCGGATACTTATTGTCTGAAATTCCATAGAATCACCTCTCTAACATGCAGAAACAGATTACCGAACGTGCCTCCGATAATCTGTTCCTACATTATATTATGCAATTTTCAGTTTTCAGTGCCAATTATCTCTCGTAAGAGTCGCGGCAGTTAGATCCGCTGGCGTTAGTGCCATTCTGAGCATGTGTGTTTTTCGCATTGCTGTTTGTCCCATTCTGGGAAGATGCATTTTTCGCATTGTTCTGGGAAGATGCGTTCCTTGCATTGTTCTGGGAATTTGCATTCTTGCTGCTGTTTTCATAGGAATTTGTTCCTTTGTTCTGCATATCACTGTTTTTTGCCATGATTTTTTCCTCCTAAATTTTTAATGCGATAATAGTATCTGAAAAAAGCAGATTTTTATACATAAAAAAAATTCGATTTTTTTCATTTTTTGCTTGCATTTTTCGACAAGCTGTGGTATAGTTCTATTTGTAAAGAGGATTTCACCTTCAGAAATCCAATTTACAAAAGTTATACCCCTTATTAATTATTTATACTCCCCTCATAGGAAAGGCCAGTGGTTACGCCACTGGTCTTTTCTCGTACAAAAATACCATATAGCCGCCCTGCATTTATTCCCGCGAGCAATGAGCCAAGCAGCCGCGCTAAGTGCCCTGTGGGTATGCGCGGATATTTGGCGAATGCCGCGAGGCTTATCTGCTCCTCTGAGAAGGGCAGATAAGCCTCGCGGGAATAAATTTGAACGCCCTGAATAACTGCTACATTTCATAGAAATCCCAATTGTTCTGCAAATCCTCGTTAATCTCTCCGCCCTTCTTCTGATAGCGGTCATACCACAGCTCCACATGGCGTTTCTTGCGCTCTTTGAGAATCTCGTACTTTTCAAAAATCTCACGGTACATGGGGTTAGCGCGCAGCAACGTACGGATTTCTTTATTAAACGGGCAATAGCGGAAAATGATATCCCTGGCAACTTTGTTCAAACGAAAGCTTCCCTTGGACTCGTAACGGACCCAACTGTGGTAATCCCGCACAAAAACCTCACGGAAATTATTCTTCGCCTTGTTCAAGGAATTCTTAATCTTCTCCTTGGCGTCTGGGGACAAATCATGGTTCTTCCGGTAATATTGGATATAATCATTGTATTCAGAAGTCAGGGAGGGTTCCGTTATGTCATTCCAGCGCACACCTTGGATCTTTCGGCACATCTCCCAGCGGAACCTGCCGGAAACCTCTATCATCAATTCCTCCACATCCACCACGGTAAAGATGGGGAAGATGAACCTCGCCGACGTATCCCTCTTAATCCCGGCAGTCTCCTGCCACATCATTGCCTTAGTCCCGGCATTGGGCATAAGGATAATATTGGGCAGCACTTCTTTCTGAATCTGCTCCATGTTAAGGTCATGCTCTGGATCGGAAAAGTTCACCTCGCGGAAAAACAGTGAAAAGTCGACCCTGCGGATATTGTCAAGCGCGGCATTCGCTTTCTCCGCAGAAACCAGCATACTTTCCGCAGTGCCGATAATATCGTCCTCACAAAGGATTGGGCAAAATGTGGAAATCTTGCCATAAGTGGCACGGTTTGTGGAGACAAACATATTCTTCATCTCAAAATCCACCTTCTCATGCCTGTCGTCCGCCAATTCCTTAACCTGGGCCGCCGTAATCTTCCCGGTCTTTTTCATCTCATTCAGGTAGCTTAAGTAGTCCATGTCAAACTCATTCCTGGACGGCTCATTCTCCCCGCGGTAAATACTCATCAGCCATTCATAAATTGTAAATACATTATCCGCCTTGCAGATGCTTAAATCCGCTACCATATCATAGAGGCTGTGCGTATTTTCCTCCCCCGCAAGGCTCTCATCCATAAACCCGAAATTCAAAAACATCTTCACTGCCGCCGGCACTTTGCCCTTCTTCAAAGTACGGTAAAATGCCAACTCATAAATATCGTAAAATCCCTGGGTAATCTGCCTGCGCAATTTACGGACGTCATCTGTAGTGGCAAGCCTGTCTGGAAGCTTCTTAAACCTATCCACATCCTGGCGGAACTGCTCTGCCTTCTCCACGTCATATTCAGAATATGTAAGAATCTGCCCTAAGTAATCCACACCTTCCTCATACGCCTCCTGCGTGTCCTCCACCCAGACGTCCGTATCCCCAAGCTCCACATTTTCATAGAAGTCATAATTTTCATATTCCTGAAAACGCGCATCCAATAACTTTCCATCAAACAGATGGCTGCCACGGCAAAATTCCATAATCTCGGAAATTTTCCCCAGGACAGGGTCCAAGTCAACGCCAGTGCTGGCAGCTTTGCGCGCCAACTCAAAATACATCTGGAACAAATCCTCCCCGCCAGCAGACAGCAAAAGCTCTTTATGTGCATTGAGATAATCCTTGAGTTCCTCAATCAAGTACATCGCCCTTCGCATCCAGCAGACCGCATTTTGGATCTCACCAACGCCAATCGCATAGTCCCTGCCTAAGAATTGGTCAATATACTTAAGGGAAAAAGTAGCCATCCTGCCGTAATATTCCATCGTCCACCGCTCAATGGGATGTTCCAATACGACCGGCGGCATGGAGGTTATCTGCTTGAACGGCTTGCCCGGCACTTGATAATCGTTGCAAAGCTTCTGATATTCATCATAATAACTCATCACCGTGACATAATAACTTTTCGCACTCTTATAAAAAGTGCCATATCTAGCTAACATATTCGCCGCCTTGCGCACAGCCCCCATCGTAAAAACCGCCACATATTTCTCATCTGAGGCAAAAATTTTCTTATAGTCCTCTGTATTGCGATAGGGATATGCATAAAGCACACAATCCGTAACCGCCACATAGTCACAGAGATAGACGCCGGAGTCACTCTCCATCAGGCCGACAATGCTTCCAGTCTCCATGTCAATTTCATCATTTTTATAAACAGCACGGACACTCCCTTGCAGGATTACAAAAAGCCCCTTCATCCGGTCCCCTTTTTTCAGAAAATGCCTGCCTTTGCTAACTTTCACTGTTTCCATAAAATCCTCCTGTGTTCCATTTATCTCCTATCCCCAAAAAACAGGGAATAGATTAAAAATATTATGATGATCGGCACCAATATCGGCAATAAAACAGCGATTACATTTGCCACAATAACAATAATCAATATCGCAGCCGCTACCAGGAAAAGCTTCCCATACCAGGTACCCAGACGCGGGCCTTTCTGTTCCCTGCCATCAACTTCACCCGTATGGGCCGCTCCTGGCTCCGCCTGCCCATAACTGCCTGCAAAATAGTCGCTCCCAGCGGCCCTCCCAAACGAATCCGTTGTGTCTATCAGCGTCTTAGCAATCAGCCTCGGATTGCCAAGGCGGCTGGTCACCCCTTCCTCACTGCTGCCTTTTCGTATCTCTTCCATAATATAGTTATCATAATACCGGATATTTTCATTGATTGCCGCCTGGCTCAACTGCCCTTGCAGCGCAAGCCGTAATTCCTGCAAAAATTCCTGCTTTGTCATGAAAGTTCTCCTAACTGATCCTACTGGCGGCTTGCCGCTGAAACACTGCCTGCCGCCATACCCGTCCTATATTTTGTATAACTGATTTCTATTCTATCATATTATAGGAAATTTTTCACCACTATTTCAGAAAAAATTTTGGAGGATTTAAAGAAATTTTTTTCAAAACTATTGACAAATGCAAAAAACTAATGTAATATATAATACGTTCGATGTGGACAATATTATGTGTGTGTAGCTCAGCTGGATAGAGCACTTGGCTACGGACCAAGGTGTCGGGAGTTCGAATCTTCTCACGCACGTAACAAACCGGAAAGCTTCTGCTTTCCGGTTTTTGTATTAAGCCATACGAAAGCTTGACTGCCAAAAAGCCTCCCTATGGCTTAAAATTATACTAACTTTTTATCTGGATTTGTGCAAAACGGTTACTCCGCCAACATTTCCCCCATCACATTTACCATAGGCGCAATGCATTCTTTCACAACGCCCTTCATGCTATGTTCCAACACGCCCAAAGGCTCATGGCAGCTAATGGCAAAAAACTCCCCTTCCTTTAATTCCGCTTCTACCGAAAACGGCAGCTTCCCCTGAACCCTTTCCAACACTTTCTCATCGAAACGCTCGTCTATGCCCATTACCTTAATCAGCACATCCTTCGCCTTAACCTCCATGATGACCTTAACCTGTTTGTCCGCCTCATTAAGGAGGTCAGCCCGGATGGTACAATTGTTCCCTTTCACGCCTCCTATGAAATTCCAACCAGTAAGCTCCTTTGCTTCTTTCATAATCTTTTCCGCAGTCCTCACGATCTGTCTCATACTCCATATCCTTTCTTGTATAAATTCTATATAAATTCTTGTTTAACAAAAATCACGGCTGCTATCCAACCAGCAAGCCCCCAACGCCCCTAAGCACTCACTTCCCAACCGCCAGTATCTGCGCCTCATAAGCCTTCAGGCTTCCTAACTGTCCCCCGCGCAGAAGGCGGCATTTTTCCGGCGCCTGGTAATGCCTGGCCTCCCCGGAATGGTTAATGACAAACAAATAACGCTCCCTGCCATTCTCCCTCGCCATGCACTCCACATCAGCCGCTGGCGCAAGGAGCGGCTCTATCCCAGCCTTCCCGCATATCTCCTTCATCAGGGCATCCATCAAGCTTTCCCCTGGCTCCGTCCCCACATAATAACAGCGCCCTTCCCCGTATGGGTGCACCGTTACACAGGGTTCCCCTGCATAAAATTCACTATTGTAATACGCCAAAGCTTCTGTTTGGGGCAGTAAGCGCATCAAGTCGCTCCATATGAAAGCTTCATGCTCCTGCCCTGCAAACAACACCTTGACGCTGGCGTCCCGCAGGCAGTCATAATCCAGCACTTCCACCCCGGCTGCTTCGCTGAGCCTGCCAGGAAGCTCCCGCTCTGTCATACAAAGGTTATTCCTGTCTTTTACGCCAGTACGCATCGTTAAGAGCAAATGCCCGCCCTGCCTTACATAGTCCATGAACTTGTCTTCCAGCTCCGGGGACATCAAATACTGCAAAGGAGCCAGCAAAAGCTTATATTTGCCAAAATCCCCCTGCTCCGGCACGAAATCCACCGGGATATTCTGCTCGTACAGGGCGCGGTAATATTTCTGGGCCTGTCCAGTATAGCTTAAATCCTTGTGGTGGGGCTGGATTTGGAATGCATATTCCTGCTCAAAGGAGAAGACAATCCCCGCCTCTGCCCTTGGCATGGTATTTTGCAGGGAATCCATCAATGGGTTGACCTCCTGAATAAACTCCTGCAATTCCTGATACCTTCTCCCTGGGTTCCCACTGTGCGGCAGAATGCCGTGCCAATACTGCTCCGTCCCCATGGCACAGGTGCGCCACCTAAAAAACACCACTGCGTCTGCGCCGTGGGCAATCGACTGCATCGCCCATGCGCTAAGCTGCCCCGGCGCAGGCGCCCTGCCCATCACCTCCCAGCCCGTGATGCCGGACTGCTGCTCCATAACCCAGAACGGCTGATCCTTATAACTGCGCACCACATCCAGCGTCGCCGCCAACACATGGTTTTTTTCGTGCGGCGCCTCTGGCAGGTAAAAACCTCCCGGGTACTGATCGTGTGAGACAAAATCCAAAAGCTCACCCAATTTATAATAATCCACTTTATCTGCAAACCCCATATAATTATGCGTGATAAACTGCTTGCCAGCATACTTGCGTATAATTTCTGCCTGCTCCCTTGTAAAATCCACAATCAAGTCAGAACAGAACCGCCGCCAATCCAGCATCGCGGAAGGGTTTTCACCCGTCACAGTAACCCGCGGCGCAAAAACTTCTGAAAAATCATTGTATTCCTGGCTCCAGAACGCAGTCCCCCAGGATTGGTTCAAAGCCAAAACCGTCTTATATTTTCTCTGAAGCCATCCTTGAAAACGCTGGCGGCAGCATTCGCAGGTGCACAAATCCTGATGGCTGTTCCCCAGCTCATTGTCTGGCTGCCAGCCGATGACGTAAGGATTATCCCCATAATGCTGTGCCATCTTCGTAACCAGCTTCCTGATATATTCGCGATAAATGGGATTGGACTGGCAGTCATGATGCCTGCCCCCAAAGCCGCGGACACGCCCCATGCGGTCAATCGGCAGGATTTGCGGATGCTTGTTTACCATCCATGCCGGAGGCGCGGCAGTGGGCGTCCCCAGAATTGTGTATATCCCATATTTGCCCAAAAGCCCTATGGCCTCGTCCAGCCAGCCAAAATCAAAAACATCCTCCGACGGCTGCAATTTATGCCAGGAAAACTCTGCCATACGCACCATCTGGATTCCCATTTCCTGCATCAATATGGCGTCTTCCTCCCAACGCCCCCTCTCCCAATGTTCCGGATAATAGTCTACCCCAAAATGAAGCTGTTTCATGCTTGCCCTCCTTTATTCGCATAATATAAAGCTATTTTCTCATATCTTGGCGAAAACTACAACTTACTTATTGAAAAAATATCCCAGCAAGCATATAATAGTTACAGTCCATCGCCAAACAATTCATAAAAATGACGGATAAGGAGAAAATTTATGGAGCATTTAATTATACCTGAAAACTACCAATCTGCCTTGAGCCTGCACGACACGCAGATTGCCATCAAGACTGTCAAGGATTCTTTCCAGAACCTTTTGGCAAAGCGGCTGAACCTGCAGCGTGTGTCCGCGCCACTGTTCGTAGACCCGGACTCCGGCCTCAACGATAACTTAAACGGCGTGGAACGCCCCGTGGCTTTCGGCATCAAGGAACAGAATGAGAAAACCGCCGAGATTGTGCATTCGCTGGCAAAATGGAAACGCTATGCCCTAAAGAAATACGGCTTTTCCATGGGAGAAGGGCTTTACACAGACATGAATGCCATCCGCCGGGATGAAGACACCGATAACATCCATTCCATTTTTGTGGACCAATGGGATTGGGAGAAAATTATTTCCAGAGAAGACAGGAACCTGGGCTTTTTGAAAGAGACTGTGCAGATTGTCTACAAGGTGCTGCGCAAGACAGAAAAGTACATGGCAATCCAATATGATTACATAGAAGAAATCCTGCCCCACGATATTTTCTTTGTCACTACCGGGGAGTTGGAAGACATGTACCCACAGTCCACGCCCAAGGAGCGTGAATACCTGATTTGCAAAGAAAAGGGAGCTGCGTGCATCATGCAGATCGGCGATAAGCTCAAATCGGGCGAGCCGCATGATGGAAGGGCACCGGATTATGATGACTGGGCGCTGAACGCCGACATCGTCGTCTACTATCCGGTACTTGACATAGCTTTAGAGCTGTCCTCCATGGGTATCCGTGTAGACGAAGAATCTTTGAAGTCCCAGCTTGACAAGTCTGGATGCCCCGAACGCGCCGAGCTTCCTTTCCAGAAATCGATTTTAGAGGGCGCGCTCCCGCTGACGATCGGCGGCGGTATTGGACAGTCTAGAATCTGCATGTTCTTCCTGCGCAAGGCGCACATCGGGGAAGTGCAGTCCTCGCTTTGGAAAGAAGAGGTCTGCCAGGAAGCCGAGAGACATGGCATCCATTTGCTATAACCTTTAGACATATATGCGGTAAACAGCGCCGTGCCCCCTGCTATACAAAAGCTGTGTATCAAGGAAATTCACTATAAGGAACAGCCACCCTTCGCATAGAAGGGAGAAAGAGAGGACACAAGATGAAAAACAACCCCAACACCCCTGAGAAAGGAAGGTTTGCCGCACTTCGCGGAAAAAAAGGCATCCGTTTGCTCCTATGCTTCTGTATCGCGGCGCTCCTCCTTCCTGCAATCGCATATGCAGCGGGAGACGGCGCAACCGAAGCTTCAAGCTATTTTTATAAGACGGTATGGTCGCTTCTGCCACCAATTATTGCTATCGGGCTTGCCCTGATTACCAAAGAAGTGTATTCATCACTCTTTGTCGGCATCGTGATCGGAGGCCTGCTTTACTCAAATTTCAGTTTTGAAGGGACGCTGACCCATGTATTCAATGAAGGCATCGTAGCCGTGCTTGCGGACGCCTATAATGTCGGTATCCTGATTTTCCTGGTCATCCTGGGCATTATGGTAGTTATGATGAACAAAGCCGGCGGCTCCGCCGCATTCGGGCGCTGGGCGACATCACATATTAAAACGCGCGCCGGCGCACAGCTTGCCACCATTGCCCTGGGCGTGTTAATCTTTATCGACGACTATTTCAACTGCCTGACCGTAGGAAGCGTTATGCGCCCCGTCTCAGACAACAGCAAGGTATCCCGGGCAAAGCTGGCATACGTTATTGATGCGACAGCCGCCCCCGTCTGCATCATCGCCCCGGTATCGTCCTGGGCTGCCGCCGTGGCAAGCTACGTGGAGGACGGAAACGGGCTTTACCTTTTTATCCGCACAATCCCTTTCAACTTCTATGCACTTCTGACTATCGTGATGATGGTCTTCCTCGCATTAACCGGCATGGATTACGGCCCAATGGCTGCACACGAGAAAAATGCCAGGGAAAAAGGCGACATCTTCTCCGGCATGAACGATTATGCGAATGCGGCTGCTGAGAACAGCAATCCAAACGGGAAGGTGATTGACCTGATTCTCCCGATCGCCGTATTGATCGTCTCTTGTGTTGTTGGCATGATTTACTCAGGCAGGTTCTTTGAAGGCGCGAATTTTGTGGACGCATTTTCCAACTCCGACGCTTCCATAGGACTGATGCTTGGCTCCGCGGTAGCGTTGATCCTCACGGTAATCTACTTCTTAATCCGCAGATCCATCAAGTTTAAAGATATAGCAGAATCTATCCCGGAAGGGTTCAAGTCCATGGTCCCCGCCATTTTAATCCTGACCTTTGCATGGAGCTTAAAGGCAATGACCGATTCCCTTGGCGCAAAAGAGTTCGTGGAAGCCGTGGTGAACAGTTCTGCCAGCAGCTTCCAGGCATTTTTACCGGCAATTGTCTTCATTATCGGCGTTTTCCTTGCCTTTGCAACCGGCACCTCCTGGGGCACGTTTGGCATCCTGATCCCGATTACCCTTGCCGTATTCCCCCTGGATAACCCGCTTGGCGTTATCTGCGTGTCAGCTTGTATGGCAGGCGCTGTGTGCGGAGACCACTGCTCGCCGATTTCTGATACGACCATCATGGCAAGCGCGGGCGCGCAATGCAACCATGTCACGCATGTTTCCACGCAGCTCCCCTATGCCATGACAGTAGCAGTCGTCAGCTTCTTATGCTACATCCTCGCCGGATTTGTGCCAAATGCGATTATCGTGCTGCCGATTAGTATTTTGCTGATGGTTGCAACGCTGTTAGTCATCCGTAAATTGAATATCTGGCATTCGTAATATCAGTTGATAACTTAATTTTCAGAAACAGCCAGAAGCCATTCCTGCTCCTGCCTGGTAAGCGCCGCCCCCTTTAACAAATCGGGGCGGCGTTCTTTCGTGCGCAGGATTGACTGCTCCCTGCGCCATGCTTCAATATTCTTGTGATGGCCGGAAAGGAGTACCGGCGGCACCTTCTTGCCCATCCATTCCTCCGGGCGGGAATATTGCGGATATTCAAGCAGGTTCCCTTCAAAGGACTCTGTAAAGCCGGAATCCTCATTGCTCAACACCCCGGGAACCATGCGTGAAATGGCATCTACCATTACCATTGCCGCCAATTCCCCGCCAGTGAGGACGTAATCCCCAATCGATAGGTAATCTGTGACAATTTCCTCCAAAACACGCTCGTCAATGCCCTCATAATGGCCGCAGAGCAAAATAAGGTCTTCCTCTAATGCAAGCCCTTTCGCCGTCTGCTGGCAAAAAACACTGCCCTGCGGCGTCACATAGACGCAGCGCGGCTTTTTCCCCAAACGGTCCACCACTGATTTCCAAGCATCGTAAACCGGCTGCGCCTGCATCAACATGCCCGCCCCGCCGCCGTAAGGGTAATCGTCCACTTTATGGTGCTTATTTTTCGCATAGCTGCGAATATCTACCGTCTCAATACACAAGGTCCCTGCTTCCACCGCGCGCCCGATAATACTGGTATGCAGCCCCTCTTCTACCATCTGTGGAAACAGCGTCAATATATAAAAATTCATCGCTTTTCCTCCGTATCGGGCGCATCCAGCAGCCCTGCCATCAAATGCACCTTCATATTTCTCTCCTGCATGTCCACACCTAACACACACTCCCGGATTGCCGGCAAAAGCAGCTCCTTTTCCTTACCTGGCACTCTGTCTAAATAAGGAGATTCCCCGCTTATTTTCACCACATACACGTCATTTGCCCCGGTCTGAAGCACTTCCGCAAGCTCTCCCAGCAATTTCCCCTCTTCGGTCCTTACTTCAATGCCAATCAAATCAGCGATAAAATACTCGTCTTTTTCACATTTTACGGCATGTTCCCTGGTTACAAAAAGAGCCTTGCCTTTATATTTCTCCACATCATTAATGTTGTCAATGCCCTGGAACTTCAAAATCACCATATTCTTAAAAAACTTCACCTGGCTGATTTCCAGCTCCAGGTAATCTTTCCCTGTATCTAAAAGAACCTTCTTTAATTTCTTAAAACGGTTCACGTCATCTGTCATGGGGAATACCTTCACCTCTCCCCTTACACCGTGGGTCGTGGCGATGGCCCCCACCTGCAATAAATCTTCCATATCTGATTCTCCTATTAAACCGCAGGGAAGGTCCCGCCCATACCCGCACGCCCTGTACGCCGCCCTGGCGGCAGGCTTCCTCTGCACGGCTGTGCATAAAAACTGCCGCAGAACCGAAACTCAATTCTACGGCAGCTCCCTGCTACTGCATAATATCAACAATTACTTTCTTGTCACTCTTAGCCGCCGCTGCTTTCACAACTGCGCGAATGGCTTTTGCAATCCGCCCCTGCTTGCCAATTACCTTCCCCATATCCGCTTGGGCAACGCGTAATTCCAAAACAATGGCTTTGTCATTCTCAGTCTCTGTAACCGCAACTTCTTCTGGGAAATCCACAAGCGCTTTCGCAATTACCTCTACTAATTCTTTCATTACGTCACCTCACGAAAATTATTTCTCGATGCCGGCTGCTTTGAAGATCTTTGCTACTGTCTCTGTGGTCTGAGCGCCATTTGCCAGCCACTTCTTTGCTAATTCCTCATTTACATGGAATTCACTCGGATCTCTTGTAGGATCATATGTTCCGATTTCCTCAATGAACCTTCCATCTCTGGGAGATCTGGAATCAGCTACGACAATTCTATAGAAAGGAGCTTTCTTCTGTCCCATCCTTTTTAATCTGATCTTTACCATTTCTTTTCACCTCCTGGTTATGATTTATCTATATTACTTAAACATAAGTAACCTGTAATTTAGTCGGTACGGATTGTACCGCGCATTGCCGTTTCCTAATTTATAAGCCAAACGGCAGCTTTTCGCTTTCCGCTTTACAAGCCAAACGGCAGCTTAAACCCTCCACGCCGCCTGCCTTTGCCACCCATCATGCCGGACATCTGCTTCATCATCTTCCTGGACTGCTCAAACTGCTTCACCAGACGGTTGACCTCGCTAATATCCACGCCAGCTCCCGCCGCAATCCTGCGCTTACGGCTGGGATTAAGTATGGAGGGGTTCGCCCGCTCCCTGGGCGTCATGGAATAAATAATGCCCTCAATCCTTGCCATCTTCTTCTCGTCCACGGCATTCTCAATCTCTGCAATCTGGGAACCGCCAATCCCGGGCATCATCTGCAGCATACTGGAAATGCCGCCCATCTTTTTCATCTGGTTCATGGATTCCAGATAATCGTCAAAGCCAAACTCGGCCTTCTTCATCTTCTGTTCTAATTCCCTGGCTTTCTCCTCGTCAATGTTCTCCTGCGCTTTCTCAATCAGCGTCAAAACATCGCCCATGCCAAGGATACGGTTTGCCATACGTTCCGGGTAAAACTGTTCCAAATCAGAAAGTTTCTCGCCCATCCCCACATACAATATCGGCTTGCCAGTAACTGCGCGGATGGATAATGCAGCACCGCCCCTGGTATCGCCGTCCAACTTCGTGAGTATCACGCCGTCAATGCCAATCTTTTCCTCAAACATTGACGCCACATTCACAGCGTCCTGCCCGGTCATGGCGTCCACGACCAGGATGGTCTGCGCTACCTCAACCTGCTCTTTAATCTCCTGTAGTTCCCGCATCATATCTTCGTCAATATGCAAACGTCCTGCCGTGTCCAATATCACAACATTCTGCCCGTTTGTTTTGGCATGTTCTATCGCTGCTTTGGCGATATTGACGGGCTTATGATGCTCTCCCATGGAAAATACTTCCACGTTCTGTTTCTCACCGTTAATCTGTAATTGCTGGATAGCCGCCGGCCGATAAACGTCGCACGCTGCAAGCAGGGGCTTTTTCCCCTTCTGCTTGAGCTTACCGGCAATTTTAGCCGTAGTGGTAGTCTTACCTGCGCCTTGCAGCCCTGCCATCATAATGACCGTGATGTCAGCGCCCGGCTTCAAGGCAATTTCCGTTGTCTCAGAGCCCATCAAATTGACCAGCTCTTCATTTACAATCTTCACCACCATCTGCCCTGGGTTCAAACCGTTCATCACGTCCTGCCCCACGGCGCGCTCCTGCACAGATTTTACAAACTGCTTGACTACTTTAAAATTGACGTCCGCCTCGAGCAGCGCCAATTTCACCTCTTTGAGCGCAGCCTTGACGTCCGCCTCCGTAAGAAGCCCCTTGCTGCGCAGGGATTTGAATACATTCTGCAATTTTTCAGACAAGCTGTCAAAAGCCATACTACAACTCCTCTATGATCTCATCGGTGATAGCCCTGATTTTGGCCATCGCCTCAAACCCATTTCTGTTACTGTGCTCTTCGGTAAGCGAGCGAATCTTTAAAATCTGCTCTTTCATTTTCAAAAAACGCTCCAACAAATGCAGCTTCTTTTCATATCCCTCCAGTGTCCTGTCACACCGTTTCACGAGGTCATGGACGCCCTGCCGGCTGATTCCCTGCATTTCGGCAATCTCACCCAGGGAAAAGTCATTCAGCACAAAATCCCCATATACGTCCCGCTGATGCTCATTCAGCAAATCTCCATAGAAATCATAGAGATATGTCTGCATTAATTTCTTTTCCATTCCTACCACCTGTCGTATCATACTACAAAAGGATTAGGGTGTCAAGGGTTTTTTCTTGACAGTTTTATTCTTTCTCGCGCACTTTTTTTGCCAGTGCCACAAACTTTTTCACCAACGGATTGGGTGAGTTCTCTTTGTAGGAAAAGCCAAAAAAAGCATCTTCCACACCGGCAAAGGGAACGGCGCAGATTCCGGGATCATTCCATCTCATTTTGGGCAAAATGCCAAACCCATATCCCGCCTTTACCAATGCCAGCATCGCGTTGAGGTTATCACAATAATAGACAGAACCGAGAGGGAAATGCCGTTCCATGCGGTTTTGCAGGACAGCCGCCCGCGTCGGCAGGGAATACGAATTACAGATAACGATATTTTCTTCATAAAGCTCCTGCTCCTCAACCGCTTCCTTGACAGTAAATATATGTTCCGCGGACAAAATACAGCAGACAGGCGCCCGGAATAATTTTTCATAAATAACCCCTGGCCTGGAGGGCGCGTCATCGTCAAAACCAAACATAATATCTAATTCATCCTGAAGGAACAGGTTGAGTATGGAGCGGTGCGGGATAATGCGCAAAAACGGGTGCAGTTCCGGGACTTGTTTACGGCATTCCCGCAAAAGCCTCACGGAAAGCTCACAATCTATTTCATTTCCAAATCCAATGGAAAGAATCTGTACATTCGACGTGCTGTGACGCTTAATCTTGGCGGCGGCAATCTTTAGCCCGCCTAAAAAATTTTTAGCGTCTTCATAAAAACTGATTCCGGCAGGCGTTAGAGCCACGTTTCGGGAAGTACGGTGAAGAAGCCTTGTCTCCAATTCCTCCTCTAAGGCATGTATCTGGCGGGAAACTGCCGACTGGGTAATGTTCAAGTCCTCCGCAGCCCTGGCAAAACTTAGATTCTCCGCCACTGCAAGAAAACTCTCTAATTGTTGTGTGTTCATAGTATCATCTCTCATTATTGCGTTTTTGTCATTGATAATACCATTTTTTCACTTCACTTTCAAGACAATATATGGTTTAATCAGTATTAGCACTCAAAATAGCAAAGTGCTGATAAAAATGTGAGAAAGGAGATCGTTATGAATCATACAACTATAACTGCAAATCCCCTGGGAACAGAACGAATTGGAAAACTTGCCGTACAATATACCGTTCCCAGCGTCATTTCACTTGTCATCAATTCACTCTATAATATGGTAGACCAGGTGTTCATCGGACAGGGCGTCGGATATCTGGGCAATGCTGCAACGAACGTCATTATGCCTATGACACTGATTGTCATGGCAATAGCCATCATGTTTGGCAA
>CATLBW010000054.1 GCA_949879775.1 uncultured Lachnospiraceae bacterium | reverse complement strand
GTGTTCAGCGGTACTTTAACGATTACCCTTCTATGAATGAAAAAGGCTCCAAAAACCTTATAACCACTAGAAAGTACAGTGTTTACAAGGCTCTCCTGGAGCCTATAAATATTTTAATTAAATTTGAATTGAAAAATTCGCTTATTTGCCCATCTGCGCTGCAACCTCAGCCGCAAAATCTTCCTGTTTCTTCTCCAGTCCTTCGCCAGTCTCAAAGCGAACGAATCTCTTAACGGCAACTGTCTCTCCGACTTCCTTAGACACCTGCTCTAAGTACTTGCCAACCGTCTGCTTGCCGTCCTCTGCCTTTACGTATACCTGATCTACCAGGCAGATTTCCTTAAGTTCTTTGTTCACACGTCCCTCGATCATTCCGTTGATTACTTTCTCCGGTTTCTGGGATTCCTTGGGATCGTTCATAATCTGCGCACGCAAGATTTCTTTCTCATGTGCAATATAGTCGTCGCTGATTTCATTTCTGGAAACATATTTGGGGGAGAGCGCTGCAATCTGCATAGCTATATTGGTCATTGCCTCTTTTACAGTGTCATTGACAACGGCGGTTTCTGCCTCTACGATAACGCCGATTCTTCCGCCGCCATGGATATAAGATACAACGCACCCATTCTCTGCAACAACCTTCTCAAACCTTCGGATGTTCAAGTTCTCGCCGATGACTGCCACTTTCTCTACCAGCGTATCTTTCACTGTCTTGCTGGAATCTTCACTCCATGTCTCTGCCATAAAAGCATCCAAATCCGCTGCATCGGAATTAACGGCCTGTGTTGCAACCGCGTCAACAAATGCCTTAAATGTATCATTCTTTGCCACAAAGTCAGTCTCAGAGTTCACCTCTACGACTGCCGCTGTCTTATCATCCTTGATCATTACCGTACAAAGTCCTTCAGCGGCAATCCTGCCCGCCTTCTTCTCAGCCTTAGCCTGTCCGTTTTTCCGCAAAAATTCTACAGCTTCATCCATATTGCCGTTTGTCTCATTTAAAGCCTTCTTGCAGTCCATCATCCCTGCACCGGTCATCTCTCTTAATTCTTTTACCATTGCTGCTGTAATAGCCATTTTTATTCCCTCCGTTTGTAATTTATAAATTTCCAGTAACTATCCAGAACCCCACGCCACAGACATGCCAGCAAAGCTGTCATTGACCCTCGGGTAACGGCACGCGTCGCTTCGCGCCACCTGACAAGTCCTCGCAAGGCATGATAGAAATGCTTCGCATTTGCCTTCCTCCTAGGGCTTCTGTCTGTGGGGATTATCATCTCCCTGGGAATAGCAATCCATCCCTTTACAAATAAATTTAAATGTTCTAAATTGCTATTTCCAGGGGGTTTTGAATAGTTACAATTTCCAAATAATTACCGTAATTGAGGACAGGCAATACTTGTCTGTCCTCGTGCTTATATACATAAATCTGTCGCAGGTATAGCGAATGTTTAACTCGCTGTACTGTTTTATTCCTCTACTGCCTCTTCTACAGGCGCTGCCGCTTCTTCTTCAATCGTTCCCTGGTTTGCCTCTACAACGGCGTCTGCCATTTTGGAAACAATCAACTTGACAGCCCTAATCGCATCGTCGTTACCTGGAATCACATAATCTAACTCTTCCGGGTCACAGTTTGTATCACAGATACCAATCAGGGGAATGCCCAAAGTATGGGCTTCCTGCACACAAATTCTCTCTTTCTTAGGGTCAACTACAAAAATTGCGTCTGGGATTCTCTTCATTTCCTTGATTCCGCCAAGGTTCTTCTCTAACTTTTCCCATTCTTTCCTCAATGCAATAACTTCCTTCTTAGGAAGCACATCAAACGTGCCGTCTTCCGCCATGGTCTCAATTGCTTTCAGCCTGCCGATACGGCTCTGGATAGTCTTGAAATTGGTAAGCATGCCGCCCAGCCATCTCTCATTAACATAGAACATTCCGCAACGCTCAGCCTCCGCCTTAATGGCATCCTGCGCCTGCTTCTTAGTTCCCACAAAAAGAATCGTCCCTCCCTCAGCCACGAGGTCTGCAACTGCCTTATATGCTTCGTCAACCTTACCCACAGATTTCTGCAAGTCAATGATATAAATACCATTCCTCTCTGTGTAGATATAAGGAGCCATTTTAGGGTTCCACCTTCTTGTCTGATGTCCGAAATGAACACCTGCCTCTAATAACTGTTTCATTGAAATAACGCCCATTTTTTTACCTCCACTGGTTATAATCTTCCACGCGCTTCTACTTGGAAAACTACCGCCTGGCACCGGTTTCCCAATCTGCACATGTGTTTACTTAGCAATATACACACTTGTGTATGCATAACGTCTTTTGCAATTATAGCACACTGCCCTTCCCCTGGCAAGCCCCTTTTCCCTATTTCTGTAAGATTTCAATAATCTCATCCTGTGTCGCGCCTTTGGGTATCTGGTGGATGCCTACCCTGAGGTCCTGGTCCGCCCCTGTCTGCGTCAGATAGCTATTAAATGCCGCCGCATCGGAAATCAGCCCAGCCTGAAATAACTTCTGGCATACTATGTCTGAATACTCTCCTGCCTTAATTTCAATCTCCACAGAGCCTTTATCATCATCTGTCTCGACACTGCTTGGCAGTCTTACGGTATCATCTGTTTGTTGGTCTTCCTGCCCGTCGTCCCCTTTATCGTCGCTCCCCGCATCCTCGCTTTCTGACGGGCTGCTGCCTGTATTGCCTTGGGAGCCTTCTTCCTTATCATTCCCAGGTATTGGCTCTTGCCCGTCAGGCTGCTGCCCATCGTCGGAATTAGAAGATGCATCCGCCTCTTCCAGCATCACCATGCCCAGAATCCTGGCACGCTCTATGATTTCCGTATCCGTCATCGTCTCCTTTTTATTTCCTGAGAGGGCAATTCCCATAATAATTGCGGTGCATATGATTCCAATGCCCAATCCACGCAAATAATATTTTAACTTCATAACTTATAACTCTTCCTCTCTGAATAATCCAATTACAAGCCTAACCTCTCCAACGCCAAGCCCCAATTGCTTGGCAATATCTATCGCGGACTTGCCTTCCTTGTATTTTTCCAGAATCAGCCGGTTATGGTTTACCTGCTCTCCCTCCTGTGCCTCAGCCTCCGTATTCTCTTCTACGCCAGGCTCTGCAGCCACTGAAGGTTCCTGCTGCGTTTGCCGTATTTCCTGGGCCTCTTGCATCTTGTGGATGATTTCATCCGATTCTGCCACTGTCTTTTCAATATTCTGCTCCAGTTCCTCTAAGTGGATTGCAAGCTGCGCAAGGTTCCCTGCATATTTTGTCAATTCCGAATGCTTATCATTCAACATGCTATATAAAAACATGACTTCATTATGCGTCTTATTGATGGATTCCAACACAGTATCAGAATACTCCGTCAACACCCGCATCTTTTCATTCGTCTCCTTATCCAGGGCCCGTTCCACAACCTCCATGGAATTTGCAATAGAATGTTCTATCACCTGATCCACCATATTATCAACTTTCGTCTGAGCATCATTTAAATTCCGTTCCAAAATCTTCTTCATCTCTTCGGTACTCAGCTCTGAAAGCTTATTCAACTCACTATTTGATAGCTTTTCTGTTATGAAAAAACTGGCAATCATCAGAACAATACCAACCACTAACAAACAAATTTCTAATGTGCTCATCTCACCATCATACCTTCATGTCAAAGCCTCCCGTTCGGGCCTTTGCGCTTGCCTTTCCACTATTGTCTTCTTTCTTTTTTTTCTTCTGCTTACGGAGGTTCTCATATTTATTGCTGCCTTTCTCCCTGGCGTCAAATTTCTGCTCCGGATTATCAGAATCATTGGCCTGGTTAACCTGGTGCATATGCTGTGCTGTTTCCTTGGCAAATTGTGTCTGCACATTCTGCTGCTGAAGCATTGGCTTATTATCTTCATTTTGCTTAAGCGTGCTCATATCCTGGCTTCTCTGTACTACCCCGCTAAATTCTACCGGCCGAATGGACATCTTTAACCACTCCTTCCTCCATACTGCCCCCCATTCCTACATAGGGCGGGCTACGATTTCCCCACGTTCCTTGACATACTTTGTGAAGGAACGCTCTGACTTAATGTTCAAATTCACATCAGAAATGGTAATGCTCACTCCTGGATAAATTGTTCCCTTTATCTTAATCTTTGCATTATTGGACATCTGGATCTTCCCATGCAGTTGTTTCATCTCAGCTTGCAGCTCCGCCAGTTTCTCCTGTTCCTTCTTATAATTCTGGGCAATTGCCTGGACATGCTGCATACGCTCCGGCGCAACTGCTTCTTTTTTCTTCAGCTTCTCATTAAAATTCACAAGTATCGGGCGCATCTTATCCAGGCTTTCCTTCACTTTCGCCGCTTCCTGCCCCAGCTCATCATAATGCACTTTCACCGCTGGCGGGGCTCCAACCTCGACCTGGGTGACCGTCCCCATCGCAGAGCCTATCGTCTGCGCCTCTACAAGGTTCCCTGCACGTATCAGGCCGCCGCTGACAAACCCTTTCTTGCCGCTGACACGGATATCCTCTTCCGCAGAAACCTGGCTGTGCAGGATGCATCCTGTCTCGATAAAGCCGCCGGAAACTACGACAGCATTCTCTATAAACTTTGATATAATGTTCCCTTTTGCCTCTACCCTGCCTTTGCTCCGCCCATTAATCCCACGCTTTACAATAACCTGCCCGCCTGCCGACAAATACGCGGCCTCTACAACGCCCTCTACAATAATGTCCCCTTTTGCCGTAACGGAAAATCCCGTCTTTACATTGCCTTTGATGGTAACGTTCCCATCATAAACAATATTCCCAGTGGCATTATCCACATCTGCCGGCACGTCATATACATCCGCCACAAACACCTTGCCGTTGACCAAGCTTGCGTGCCCGGTAACATTTGAATAAATCTCTGTTTTATCTTCTGAAAGCGAAATATTATTGGAAAAATCCAGCTTTAAAGTTTTTAACTGACGTCCCTGGACAGGCCCGCCATATACATCTACCCCAGGTTTCCCGGGGACTGCCGGATGGAGCTTTGCCAACATCTGCCCCTCTTCCACACGGCTGATCGTATTCAGTTCCCTGTAATCTACGCTGCCATCCTCATTTTTCTTTGGCCTAAGGTTCAAGTTCGTGTTAAAAAAATATTCAATCCTGGCATCCTCTCCATTGACAGGAGGCGTACCTTTCGCAAAAACATAATCCACACAATACTGGCGTTCCGACAAAAATCTCTGGACCTCCGCTTTATCAATCCCCCTGACAATATTCCGGGACTGCAAATCGGCAAAAATATCCTTTTCCGTCATCATCTTCCCTTTGTTGGACGGCGCATAAAAATGGCAAAAAACTAACATCTTGTCACTGGAAACCGTTACTTCCATCTGTTCATTTTCATAGGTAGCCCGCCCATCCCCGACATAGACCTGCCGAACCTCCTGTGTGGGTATTGTGATTGCATCATTCAGTTCTTTGAGGTTATATTTATTTAACCCTTTAAGCTCCAGGTAATTTGTAACCTCCTTCAACTCCAGCTTCTTGCCTCCCTCTTGTGCCGGAAAAATCTGGAGCAATGTATCCTTGTCGCTTATATTCAGCCTAAAATATGCGTTTTTTCCCATCTAAACCCTCCATATTAATCCATTAATATATTCATGTACGACCCCATTGTCTTCCTCATTTTCAGTAATGCCTTTGTGTGAAGCTGAGAAACCCTGGATTCTGACACTTCAAGCACATTACTGATTTCTTTCAGGGTCAGGTCCTCATAATAATAAAGTGTAATCACTTTTCGCTCCTTCTCCGTAAGCGCCCCTAAAGACTCGCCCAATACCTTCTTCAATTCATCCTCCGCAATAGCATCTTCCGGCTGGATAAAATGTGAGTTGCCTTTGGCGTCCATAACCGGTTCCATCCCCTGCTCTACATATTCGTTTAGGGACACCATATTCGTAATCTTGAGCTGGGACTGCCAATTTAACAATTCCTCCCCGCTCACATTCAATTCCTCAGCAACTTCCTCGTCTAATGCCGCCCTCCCTGTCCGTTCCTCTACATTTTTAATTGCAGCCTCTATTTTTTTCTGTTTCTGCCGGACAGTCCGGGGAATCCAGTCCATTTTACGGATTTGGTCCAAGATCGAGCCACGAATCCTCAAACTGGCATAAGTCTCAAACTTCACATCCTTATTTACATCAAATTTATCTATAGCGTCAATCAGCCCAAAAATACCATAGCCTACCAAATCGTCGTATTCCACATTATATCCCAGATACATGCTCAAACGCCCCGCCACTATTTTGACTAATGGAGCATACTCTACAATAATCTGTTCTCGCAATTCTGGCGTAGGCCTTTTTAAAAATTTAGCCCATAAGCGTTCTCTCTCTGCTGCGTTCATTCAAAGCCCCCAAGACTACGGAAATCCCGGCGCCGGGCATTCCGTCCATAATGCATTGCATTTCTGCAATAACCTAAAATTATTTTTCGATAGATTCCTCTTTGATGGTTCCCGCTTCTTCCTTGCTTTCATCTTCCTCGGCGGTCTCCTCTCCTGCCTCTTCCGTGGCCTCTTCCTCTGGCTCTTCCTTGAAATTTTTATCTAATATTAACTTTGCGATGCATCCTAAAATATAAAAGGATACCAGGACAATGACTAGCGTCCTCACAAACTGCCCTGTTCCCATATGCATTGTAAATCCCAGTATACAGGTGACTAAGCCTGCAACAAGCGTGATCAATACCGGTACCTGTTTCGTCTTCATAACCTATCACCCTTTAAATGATTCTCAGTGGTTTGCCAACCGCCTTAATATAAAACTCTCCTGTTGCCGGATACAATTCTACAGTCCGCCCGTAATTGAGCCCCGTATCTTCTGCAAGCAGAGGGATTCCAAGCTGGCTCAGCTTCGCTTTGGATGCCATCGCATTGCGCTCCCCCACATTGCCGACGCCTGATATCCCTTTCACCTCAAACATCTTAGCCCCGCCTGCAATTTTGGCAACAAGCCGCCGTTTATTGGCGCCTGCCATTGTCACTCTCCTGATTAATTCCTCAATTCCTGTGTCTGCAAATTTGGCAATATTTGAATTGTTCCTCATCTGCGTACTATCCGGAAGCATGATATGTGCCAGACCGCCAACCTTGGTGACGGGATCGTATACCGCTATCCCAATACACGACCCTAATCCCAGCGTAGTAATCATATCCGGCGCTTTACATATATTCAAATCCGCCATTCCAACCTTAATTGTTGCCATGATCTGTCAGCTCCTCTTATAGTGCGATTCCCAGCGATGTCAAAATCTTATCATAAGATTCAACATCGGGCATTAAAATAAAAAATCCCTGGATTTTTACGTCATCTCCAAATTCTGTCTGTATCAAAAGCGCGTTATCTCCATATTGGCCAAACTGAATTGCCGGCACACTCAAAATAGCCGCTGCCATGTCAATTGACAGATAGGGCACTGATGCTGTAATTACCATATTCGTCATACTGGACAAAGCAGACAAATAAGAACCGGAGATAATATTCCCGATTTCCTTTATCGCCGACAAATCCATCTCATTAAATTCCTCCGCGTAATCATCCGGCCTTCCCATCAAGCGGTTGACCAGATATTGGGCGGATTCCATCTTCAGCAGGAACATCATGCTCCCGCCAATATCGCTCTCCACTTCCAGATAAATCCCCACCACGGTCTCTTCTTCAGCGGAAATTGCCGTTGGAAGCTCCTGAAACGTTAAAAACTTTACGCTGGGCACCTCCATGTTTACCTTGATATTCAGCATATGGGAAATCGCTGTAGTGGCATTCCCAGCCCCGATATTGCCAATTTCCTTGAGCACATCAAAGTACATATCATTTACCTGATCCAAACTAAATTTAGCCATAAATGCTCTCTCCATTCCTTACATACAGATGGCGAATAGGCTGCCGCAAAAACTCTCCGTGCAACAGCCTTTCCACCTGCTTATACAGCTTCTGTCTCATCAATGATGCTGTTTGTGTCAAACAACGAGATTAGCTCTTCGCCATTCTTCCCTACGCCATTGATAAAATTGCTTTTATTATTCTTGGCATCATAAGATACCTTATCAATTTCGTCCGGTGCAAGGGTAACTACTTCTTTTACCTCATCTACTAAAATTCCCAGCACGCCATGCTCTTCCAGCTTAAGGATGATGATTCTCGTAACATCGGTAAACTCATCCGGCTCCAAATCCATTTTGGTACGGATGCTCATAACTGGGACAATCTCCCCACGCAGATTGATAATGCCCTTGAAGTAAGGCTGTACTTTAGGAACCCTGGTGATTTTTTGCATACTGACAATATTATCTACATAACTAATATCAATCCCATACTGCTCGCTGCCGATTTTCACTACAATGAACTGTTTTTTCCCATCTTCTATAATAGAAACATTGTTTGCCATCTCAACACCCCCTAAAATAATGTATTTACATCCAGGATCAGGGCAACCTCGCCATCACCCAGGACTGTCGCGCCGCTGATAATCTTAGTGCTGTTGTTAATATATTTGCCAAGGGACTTAATTACAATCTCCTGCTGTCCGTCCAGCTCATCCACAATCAGGCCGGCGAACTTATCTCCCTTGCGCACGATTATAACGGTAAGGCTTTCTTTCTCAGCCTCGTCCGGCGGGCAATCCAATAACTGATCCAGCCGCACTAAGGGGATGACCATGCCGCGGATATGGATGACCTCTTTTGCCTGCACATACTTGATGTCCTGCGGCAGGATTTCTTCAATTGTCTCAATGGAGCCGAGGGAAATCGCATATTTCTCCCCCCTCACTTCCACCATCAGTGCCTGGATGATTGCCAGGGTCAGGGGCAGGCGCACAATAAACTTAGAGCCCTCCCCAAGCACGCTCTTCACTTCCACGTCGCCGCCCAGGGCCTCAATATTGGACTTCACCACGTCAAGCCCTACGCCACGCCCGGAAACATCTGAAATCTTTTTCGCCATGGAAAAACTCGGCATAAAAAGGAAATCAATAATCTCTTTCTGGCTCAGCGCAGCGCCCTGTTCCGGCGTAATCAAGCCACGCTCAATGGCTTTATTTTTAACACTTTCCGTATCAATGCCATTTCCATCATCGCTTACTTCAATGATGACGTTATTTCCTTCCTGGAAAGCGTTCAGATGGATAGTCCCAACTTCAGGCTTGCCCCTCTTGCGGCGGGTTTCCGCATTTTCCAGCCCATGGTCTGCAGAATTACGCAGTAAATGCTGTAACGGGTCGCCGATTTGGTCCACAACCGTACGGTCAAGCTCTGTATCCTCACCTGTCATCTGCAATTCCATTTTCTTATCTAATTTCTTAGAAAGGTCGCGGATCATACGCGGGAACTTCTGCACTACGCTTTCAATCGGCACCATGCGGACCTTCATTACCGATTCATGGAGCCCTGTCGTGATGCGCTCCAAATATTCAATCTGTTCATGGAACGCCTGGGAATTGGCGCTGCCTGAGCCACTATCCGAGGTGGCGCCAATAGAAACTAAGGAATTCTTAGCAATAATCAGCTCGCTAACCTGGTTCATCAAAGCATCCAGCTTCTCTATGTCAACGCGGACTGTACGGTTCGTCACCGGCTTGCCCGGCGTTGTTTTCTTGGCTGTCGCCTGTGCTGGCTGCTGGGCTGCTGGGACTGCGGCAGCCGGCGGCGCAGCTACCGCTTTCGATTCAGCCGCTTTTTTCTCTTCCGCCTTTTTCTGCGCAGCTTTCGCCTCAGCCGCTTCCCTTTTCTCAAGAGCAGCCGTCAGCTCTGTATATGTCATCTTTTCGCCAATTACTTTCTCTATCTCAGATACCGCCTGGGCAACTTCCATGATTTTGTTGATATCTTCATTGCTCACCATGTAAAAGCTAAACTCAAAGCCAAATTTCTCATCCTCAATATCCTGGGAGCTTGGGTTATAAACGATAATGTTCCCAAAATCCTCCACAGCCTTAAACACTAAAAAAGCACGCGCCGCTTTCAGCAAGCACTCTTCCTGGATAAATACAGAGACGCCATAAATACTCATATTTTTCTTCTCTGCATCCCTAAGCTCCTCTTTTTCTTTCTCAGAAAGCTCAATTTCTAAATATCTCTTGGGATATTTCTCTTCCCCGGCAGCCCTTTTCTCTTCCACAGGCTCCGGCTTTTTCTCTTCCTCCGGCGCGTTCCCGGTCCCGGCAGCCAAGATATCGTTCAGCTCTTTAATAATCGCTTCATTGTCATCCGTTCCCTCATCGGAACTTTCCTTGACATTATCAAGATATGCCTCAATAGCATCCAGGCACTGGAACAAAACGTCCACCAGGCTGCTTGTGACATTCATGTTGCCGCTGCGGACTTCCTGGAATACATTCTCCATATCATGAGTCAGGCGCTGCATGCGCTTGAACCCCATAGTCCCCGCCATTCCCTTCAAAGAATGCGCCGCACGGAAAATCTCATTAATCACATCCATGTTTTCCGGCTCTTTTTCCAGAGTCATGATGCAATCGGATAAAATTTGCAGATGCCCATTGGTTTCATCAATAAAAATTTCAAGATATTGGCTTACATCCATACTACTGTACCCCCACCTTCTTTATTATTGTTTGTGCAATTTCAGTCAAGGGAACCACTTCATCCACAACACCTGCTTCTGCAATCGCCTTAGGCATTCCGTATACCACGCAGCTTGCAGCATCCTGAGAGATTACGTAAATTTTCTTCTTCTGTTTGAGGGAAAGTATTCCACCCGTGCCGTCACAACCCATTCCGGTAAGCACTACACAGACAATTTCATCATAACCACTTGTGCGCAAGGACTCATAAGTGACATTTGCACAGGGCCGCAGCCCGCCAATTGGAGGCTCATTATTCAGCCGGATCGCATGGCTGCCATCTGTCTGCCGCCTGACTTCCATATGTTTTCCGCCTGGCGCAACATATACGCAGCCTTTCTTGAGGACATCCCCTTCCACAGCCTCCCTGACTTCAATATCACTAGTCTCATTCAGCCGCTCTGCCATGGATTTCGTAAAGCCAATCGGCATATGCTGTACCAATATCATAGGCGCGTTCAAATCTAATGGAAGGTATGGGATAACGCTCTGCAAAGCCTTAGGCCCTCCAGTCGAACAAGCCAGCGCTATAAGCGTCTTCTTGCCGGATAAACCGGTACGTTCTAATTTTTTAGGAACCTTTACCTTAGCCTCTTTTGCTGTTCCCTGGGCCAGGCTCCCAGCCTGTGCCTTTGCATCATCTGAACGAATGACTGCTTTAAGCATTTGAAGGATTTTCCTTCGGAACTCATCACTCTTTGCCTCTATAATATTACAAGGCTTTGTAATAAAATCGACAGCCCCAAGCTCCATCGCGCGGATCGTCACATCCGCATCCCTGGTTGTCAGGGTGCTGACCATAATAACCGTCGCCTTGATTCCGTCCTGCTGTATTTTCTCCAACAATTGCAAGCCGTCCATACGAGGCATGTTCACATCCAATATTACGGCGTCATACGAGACAGTTTTCAATTTCTCATATGCTTCCAGCCCGTCCCTGCAAACGTCCTTTGCCTGAAATGTACTTTCTGAATCAATTATATCACAAATTACCCTTCTCATGAGTGCAGAATCATCAACAACCAAAATATTTTTTTTCATACTATCACCCTTTTTGTCTGCGCAGCCGCTCCTGCTCAAAAATAAACTTAATAATCCATTCCCTGTCCCCAGGATTCTTCATCAGAAACTTTACCCGGAATTCATATTTCTTCTGTGAATCCTTTCGTTTGCCTGTGCCCTTTTTTATCCGCTGGCATGTCAGGACGCAAGCTACAACTTCCAACGTATAGCTCATGCTTTGGTTTTCCAATGGCAGGGATATCACCAAATAATCCCCTGCTTCTGCTGGTTCATATCCCACAAAGCGCATCCCGCCCCCACTCAAATCAACAGCAACCGCCTCTTTTGCCAAATCTTCCGGGTACGTCAACCTGTGATGCTCTTTCAGCTCCCCTATGGGCGATATATCCACTTCATCCTTTTTAATCCGCTGGTAAAGCATATCCAATGCGCATTCAAACCGATAATGTTCCCTCCGCTGGAATTTTTCCAAAGGCGTCTTAGGCTCAATCAGCAGCAGATAAAGGTTATCCCTGATATACCGGTCCCTAATATGTGCCACACAACGGTATATGCCGCTCTGGGAGTAAAACAGAAACTCTAAACGCACACCAGAAGGCAGGGACGCATTCTTGCCCTCCCTCGTTGGCATATCTACCTCAATATCGCCATTATCCAGGATATTCTGTATTTTACTGGCATAGAAATCCGGACGATCCCCTGTCTTCCATCCCTGTTCTACCTGCTGTAAAATCCGAATTTCCACATTATCACCGATTTTCAAAATACCAGTATTCATATAACACCTCTGTTCCTAATTTCTTTGAAAAATAAAACGGGATAATAACTGCACAATCCCTCTTTTTTCTTCTATGGGAGCGGCCACCCCATCCAATAAATACCCGGACAATTGCTCAAATGCCTTGGATGACTTCGCTTCCGGATATAATATGCTGACCGGCTGCTGTTGGCACACTGCCTTCTCGATCAACGTGTCCCTGGGGATAATCCCTAAATATTCCAAATCCCCATTTAGGAACTGCCCTACCACAGCATTCAATTTTTCGTATATCCCCACTCCCTCTTCTTCCGATACCACCCGGTTAGAAATCACTTTCACCTTGCTTTCTTCCTGCCTGAATTCCTCATTCCGGTGCAATGCCTTCAGCAGCGAGTAGGCATCGGTAAGCGAGCTTGGCTCAGACGTAACAAGCAGCAAAATTTCCGGGCTTGCCATAACAAATTCCAGCACATTGTCAGAAATGCCTGCGCTGGTGTCGATAATGATAATATCCGCCAATTCATCTAGCTGCTCTAAGTTATTCACCAGGAATTTGAGCTGCTCCTTTGAGAGGTTATTCACCCCTGTGATCCCAGAGCCGCCCGATATAAACTCAATGCCCAAAGGCCCAGGCGTGATAATCTCCTTAATGGATTTCTCCCGGTAGATTAAATCACTAAGATTGAATTTAGGGATTGCGCCGAACATAATCTCTACGTTTGCAAGGCCAAAATCTGCATCAAAAATAATGACCCTTTTCCCTCGTTTCTTCATCTGTATCGCAAGATTGACCGCTACATTAGATTTCCCAACCCCGCCTTTCCCACTGGTGACGGTAAAAATCCTTGCCTTTGGCGCGGCCTTTTGGTTTTTCTTCACTATGTCTCTTAACTTTTCTGCCTGGTCCATATATTATTTTCCTCCAAGCAAAAGCTTTACGATATTCTGAGTATTGAAAATCTCAATATCCTCAGGCACATTCTGTCCATAAGTAGTATATGACAAATCCGTACCCGTGTACAGCTTCATGTTCAATATATTGCCATAACAACTGGTTTCATCTAATTTCGTAAAAATCATTTTATATTTGAAATTCTCTTTATACACATCCGCGATTTCCATCAGGTCGCGGTATTTCGTGGTCGCGCTCAGCACAAGATAAACGTCCTTCTCAAATTCCTCCGGCACCTGGTTAATCAGCTCCTTGGTCTCCCCCTGCTGTTCCCGGTTCTTATGGGAAAACCCAGCCGTGTCCACCAGCACCAGGTCAAATTCTTCCTCCCGCGCCTTCTTTAGCTCTTCGTTCAATTCTTTTGAGGAATACACAATATCCAAAGGCGTATCTAAAATATTGGCATACGTCCGCAATTGCTCCGCAGCGGCAATCCGGTATGTGTCCGCTGTATACAAGCCCACCTTCATCCCCTTTTCCACTTTAAAGCGGGAGGCAATTTTGGCTATTGTGGTTGTCTTGCCAACCCCTGTCGGGCCAACAAAAAACACAACCTTGGACTTGTTATCAGAAATCTTAATCGGCTGCGGCTGCCCAAATTTCAATATCATCTTCTGATAGATGCTGGAAAGGATGTAATCAAGGCTGGCGCCTTTCTTCATTACTTTCTCAACCTCATCCATAATTTGGTTGCAATATTTCTCATCCACCTCATTTTCCAGGAGGATGCTGTAAATCATTTTTACAAATTTAAGGTTCTCGTCCGGCGCGTCTTTTGGAATCTCGCCTTTCTGGTCCCCCAGCGGCTGGGATAATTTCTTTTCCAAAAGGGACTGCAAGTTTTCCAATTTTTCTTCCAGGTTATTGCTGGCGCTGCGCTCAGGGGCCAAATCCTTTTTCGGCTCCTCTTCCTTCTCCTGTACCATGGAATTCGCCCAAGTATTTTCCACAGACGCAAAGACCTCTTTCACCTCCTGCGGCTTGGGAATGGAAATCGGCTCGTCTATCGCCACATTAATATTTCCCGGCGCCTGCACAGGCGCAGCAACCCTCGGCGCCTGCTGTGCCTCTGTCTCTTCTATCGCTGCCGTCACCTCAAACAGCGAACTCTTAAAAGAGCGCAGAAAACCTTTTGGCTTTATTTCCTTAACATTCATAATCACTGTGCCGGTGCCAAACTCCTCCCTGGCCAACGCAGTGGCTTCCGCTTCTGTTTTTCCCTGAAATTTCTTAATCGTCATGAAAGGCTCACCATCCCTACTGATTGTAATTCAATATTGGATTCTACTTCATTATACGATACCACAATCAGATCCTTGAAGTAATCCTCCGTCAACTTCTTAAAGTACATCCGCACAATGGGGGACGTAATGATAATCGGGTTCTTTCCCAATTCCTCTAACTTCTTGATTTCCTGCTCCAGCGCATCCATGATCGCCTTGGTCTTCTCTGGGTCAATCGTCAGGTAAGCTCCCTGTTCCGTCTGCTTCACGGACGACATAATCTCCTGCTCCACATTTGGGTCTAACGTAATTACGCTTGTCGTCTCATTCGCTGGGAAATATTTGCTGGAAATCGCACGTTTCAGACTCTGCCTTGCATATTCTGTCAGCACATCCGTGTCGCGGGATGTCGCCGCATGGTCAGCAAGCGTCTCAAATATTGTAAGCAA
The DNA here is from genome assembly GCA_949879775.1 of uncultured Lachnospiraceae bacterium. GTDB lineage: Bacteria > Bacillota > Clostridia > Lachnospirales > Lachnospiraceae > Petralouisia. The sequence continues at coordinate 5,952 of CATLBW010000054.1, read as the reverse complement.
ATCTCGGATAGATATCCCCTCATGCAATAAATTTTGTAATACTTTCTGAATCTCTCCCACGCCAAGCAGTTTCGGCACAAGCTCATCCACAAGCGTAGGATGGTTCTCCCTGATATTGTCGATAAGGCTCTGCACATCCTGCCTTGACAGCAGCTCATCAATATGGCTCCTGATTACCTCCGTTAAATGGGTCGCTATAATGGATGGCGGGTCAACAACCGTGTAACCTAGGCTTTCTGCCCGCTCACGCTGGTTTTCCGTAATCCAAAGCGCAGGGAGGTGGAAAGACGGCTCAAACGTCGGGATGCCGGAAATCTCTTCCTCCACAAACCCAGGGTTCATCGCCATATAATGGTCAAACAAAATCTCCCCTTCTGTAATCTGGATTCCTTTGATTTTAATAATATATTGGTTGGGGTTCAACTGGATATTATCACGCAGGCGGATAATCGGGACCACCGTTCCAAGCTCTAAGGCAATCTGCCTTCGGATCATAACCACACGGTCTAACAAATCGCCGCCCTGGTTCACGTCCGCAAGAGGGATAATCCCATACCCAAATTCCAATTCGATGGGGTCTACCTGCAATAAAGACACCACGTTCTCCGGCCTGCGGATTTCCTCAGCCTCTTCCTCCGCAGCATCCACTTCCTCCTCGATGGCCTCCACCTCGAGATGGTTATCAACGCTCCTGCCGGCAACGATGAAACTGATCCCCAAAGGCAGGAATAATTTCCATTCCAGGGGCGTAGTAACCGCCAAAAACGCCATGACCGCGCCTACAATATACAATACTTTAGGTATCCCAAATAACTGGCGTATCAGCGTATCGCCAAAATCCGCCTCCTTAGAAGCTTTCGTCACAAGGATACCTGTCGCCAGCGAGATTAAAAGCGATGGGATCTGGCTGACAAGGCCGTCGCCAATCGTAAGGACCCCAAACTGGTTCAGCGCATCCATTATCTCCATGTCCCGGCGCAGCATCCCCATGGCAATGCCGCCTACCAGGTTAATCAACGTTATAATTATGCCGACTGTGGCATCTCCCTTTACATACTTAGTGGCACCATCCATGGCTCCGAAAAAGCTCGATTCCTGCTGGATTTTCTCACGGCGCTCCCTTGCCTGCTTCTCATCGATGATTCCCGTATTCAAATCTGCGTCTATCGCCATCTGCTTACCTGGCATTGCATCCAGGGTAAACCTTGCCGTTACCTCTGATACACGCTCAGAACCCTTGTTGATGACAATAAACTGGATTAAGACCATCACCACAAAGATAATCGCACCGATAATCAAGTCATTGCCGCCCACAAACTGCCCAAAAGTCCTGACTACATTACCAGGATCACCGGTATTCAGGATCAGACGTGTCGAGGATACGTTCAATGAGATACGGAAGATAGTTGTGAACAACAGCAAGGTCGGGAAAAAGGACATTTCCAACACTTCCTGTACAAACAACGCATTCATCAAAATCACAAGCGCAAGTGAAATGTTCACTGCAAGCATAACATCCAACAAAAAGGAAGGAATTGGAATAATAAAGAATATGATTGCCGCAAGCAAGTACATTGCGACTCCTGCATCTGCTTTCTTCATGCTCTCTTCTCCTTTCGCCTCTTCCTCATTTGCATTTATCTATTCTCTCTCAGGCTGTAAACAAACGCAAGCACCTCTGCAACCGCCTGATACAATTCCGGCGGAACCTCCTGCCCAACATCCACATTGGCATAGAGCATCCTCGCCAGAGGCTTATTTTCAACAATTTCTATATGGTTTTCCCTGGCAACCTCTTTAATCTTCTGGGCAAGGAAATCCTCTCCTTTTGCCAGCACCACAGGGGCCGCGTTCTTCCCTGCATCATACTTGATTGCCACCGCATAGTGCGTAGGGTTCGTGATGACCACATCAGCGCTGGGAAGGTTTTGCATCATACGCCGCTGGGAAGCTTCCCGCATCTTAGAACGCTGCCGCCCTTTAATTTCCGGGTTTCCCTCGGTATTCTTAAACTCATCCTTAACTTCCTGTTTCGTCATCTTCATATCTTCTTTAAATTTATGCTTTTGGTAAACGAAATCAGCAAGCCCTATGAAAATATAAATCAAAGCTATTTTCATCCCTGTGTCAATCACAATTGTGCCCACCAGAAGTATCACCTGCAGCAGGGGGATATCATACAGCAAAAACAATTCGTTCTGATGGTCTTTGATGGACGTATAAGCGACATACAAGATAAGGGCAATTTTAACGATTGACTTCACCAACTCAAACAGGGAATCCTTTGAGAATATCCTCTTAAAACCACTTAGGGGGTTAATCTTGCTGAACTTCGGCCTCATGGGCTTCGTCGTTACCTTCCACTTTATCTGCAGAATATTCCCCAGCAAAGCTATGGCAAAGCCAATCCCCAAAAACGGGGCCATTGTCGCCAAAATAGTCAGCAGGACATTGTTCAGCGTCTTGCTTGCTGTAAATACCGACAGCCCCCCGACGCTTGCGTCTATTAGCTCTGGGATCTTATTGTAAATCAATTGGAAAGTCCCCCAAAGCCGTTCCCCCACAAAGGATATGAACAGCTTGAGGACGACAAACAATGCCACCAGGCCAAACGCATGGTTCAGCTCCTGGCTTTTGGCAACCTGCCCTTCCTTCCTTGCATCGCTCAATTTCTTGGCGGTGGCAGGCTCCGTCTTTTCCCCGCCGTCACCGTCTTTGGCAAACCATTGCAGATTATATTCTAACAATAGAGGTTCTTTTCTCACGTCAATACATTCCTTCAATCATGGAAACAATCATCCGTTTCATCTCCGTAAATATAAAATCAGAAATATTGGGAATCAACATAACCGTAAGGAACATGACTCCCAGCCCTAATAAAATCTTAATCTGCATTCCTACTGCAAACATGTTCATCTGTGGCGCAACTTTAGCCATAATCCCCAGTATGCAGCTTAAAATCATGCTGCACGCAAAAATAGGGAGGGCTATGCGAAACCCAATTACCATCATATCGGTCATATACATAACCATGGACAACATCAAGTGGTCCCAGTCAAACACTGCCCCATTAATCGGTATAATTTGATAGGTATCTACCAACGCCCGCAAGATATAATGGTGCATATTGGTGACAATCAAAAGCATCATGATAAAATAATTATACATTGTGCCAGTAAGGCCGGTCTGTGCTTTCGTGGTCGGGTCGTACATGTTGGCCATAGCAAGCCCGATTTCCATATCTATAACTTTTCCGGAAAACACAATAATGGAATTACAAATATTTGCTGCATAGCCAATGAGCAACCCTGTAATTCCTTCCTTGAGAACGATGATGGCAAACCCAATTACTCCAGAATACTCCAAAACTCCCTCCGGCTGTATCGTTTGGAACAATACAATTGCCAGAAACGCGGAAAATCCAATCTTTACCCGATTAGGGGTATTGTTCATCCCAAAAAACGGAGCAATATATACAAACGTTGCAACCCTTACCAGTATCATCAAAAAATATTCAAATGTATATAAAGAAAACCCATAGTTTACCATACTGCCTCAACCTAACGCAGATAAATGCCAAAATCACTCCACAGCTCTACCATATAATTGGAAAGCTGCTCCAGCATCCAGCCCCCTATGAGCATAAGGCCCAAAAATACCGCAATAATCTTGGGCACAAAGGTCAGAGTCTGTTCCTGAATGGAAGTTACCGTCTGAAAAATACTGATAATAAGACCTATAATCAGAGAGATAAGCAACAATGGCGCCGAAACCCTGATAATAAGAAATAATGCCTCTCGCGCAATATCTAAAACCTGACCTTCTGTTATCATGCGTATTCACCTCATCCTGCCGTCAATAAAATGTTTTTACCAAATTGCCTATAACTAGGTCCCAGCCATCTGCAAGCACAAACAATAAAATCTTGAAAGGCATGGAAATTGTCGTAGGCGGCAGCATCATCATACCCATAGACATAAGCACTGACGCCACAACCATATCAATCACGATAAACGGAATATAAATCAAAAAGCCTATAATAAAAGCTGTCCGCAACTCACTGATAATGAAACTGGGAATGATTACACTCATAGGAATAGGGTCTAATGTCTCCGGCTCATGCAAGTCCATGCCTGTCATGTCAATCTCCGCAATATCGCAGAACAACGCCAGGTCCTTGCGCTGCATTTCCTTAAACATAAACCTGCGGAACGGCTTTTCCGCCTCTTTCAAGGCTTCCTCCTGCGTAATCTCACCAGCATCCAAAGGTTTCAATACATTCTCATTTACCTCTGAAAATACCGGGTTCATGATGAACAGCGTCAAAAACAAAGCCAGGCCCACTAATACCTGATTGGGCGGGGCTGTCTGCGTCCCAACTGCCGTACGCACAAAATGCAATACCACAATAATCCTTGTAAAGGACGTCAGCATAATCAGGAGAGATGGCGCAAGCGAGATTACAGTCAAAATGATAAGAATCCTCAGATTCCCTGACAGGCTCCCCTCCTCAAGGTTCCACATAACAGAAATGCCATTGGTATTATTCTCCCCGGCACCTGCCCTCTCTGTGTTAGGCGGGTCAATTGTCCTCGCATCCTCCAGCGCCTGATCCCTCAGCTCTTCTGCCGGGGTCGTTGCTAAGGCGCTTTGTCCAAAAAGCAGAAACAATGCCATCAACAATGTAACCGTGCCAAAGGCTAAGGAAGTCCCGCAATATATTTTCTTTATTCTTTTCATCATGTCGTGCCTACTTCCTTGGAATTTTATCTTTCAACTTACTAAGGACCTGTTGAAAGCTTTCATTCACCTTAACTCCCCGCTCCTCCTGTGAGGGTATAAAATACAACTCTTCCTCCGTCAGTTCCGTAAGGATGTTTACCACATCTTTGCATACTGAAATAACCAGATACTTCTTCCCAACCTGAATAATCTGAATAAACTTGTTGTTGCTGACACGGAACGTCTCCACAACCTGGATATTCTTATTCTGCATCATTCCCTGCTGATACTGGCCAATCCATCTGGTAGTCACATATGTAATTGCCAGCACAAATAGAAAAATCAACAGTATGCCTATCAGTTGGAAAAAACTTTCCCACTTCGAGAAAACTCCCAACAACGCCATATTACCCAACTACTTTTTTCACGGCCTCCAAAACACGTTCCGCCTGGAATGGCTTAACGATGAAGTCCTTTGCCCCTGACTGGATAGCCTCAATAACCATCGCCTGCTGTCCCATTGCTGAACACATGATAACACTGGCTGATGGGTCCGTCGATTTAATCTGTTTCAAAGCCTGGATACCATCCATCTCTGGCATGGTAATGTCCATCAACACAAGATCCGGCTTAACCTCATTATACTTTTCTACAGCCTTTAAGCCATTCTCTGCCTCACCGGCAATGTTGTAGCCGTTCTTTGTCAAAATGTCCTTAATCATCATTCTCATAAACGCTGCATCATCACAAATTAAAATATTCTTTGCCATATCTTCTTCTCCTTGATATCACTTATTTTAGTTGTTTATTATTTCAGTAATACGCACGCCAAAGCTTTCTTCAAGAACAACTACTTCGCCTTTCGCAACGTATTTACCGTTTACTAACACATCAATTGGCTCTCCGGCAATCTTATTTAATTCTATGATTGTCCCCGGGGCAAACTCCAGAATATCCTGGATAGATTTGCTGGTCCTTCCTAATTCCACCGTGACATCCAACGGGACATCCATGATCAGCCCAATATTTTCCTGCTGCGTAATCGGGTTGAAATCTCCTGCAAATGTCTGGAACTGAACCGGCTGTGCATTCACCGGCTGCTGTGCATACATTGGCATACCCATCATCGGCTGCTGCGGCATACCCATCATTGGCTGCTGCGGCATTCCGCCCATCATTGGCTGCTGCATCGGCTGCTGTGGCGGCGCCTGTGGCTCCGGCTGCTGCGTA